>JAHIZN010000380.1 GCA_018814245.1 bacterium | reverse complement strand
GGAAATGGAGAAAAGAAGAATTAACTGATAAAATTACAAGAATTGTTTTTTGAATCAGAGAAAGAGATTAAGATTTTTTCTCCAATTCTCCCTTTTCCCCATTTCCCCTTATCTTACACATTTGTATAGCTGAATAGTTACTAATTACCTTATTATTGTTGCAATATTTCCCTATAGATTACACCCTTTGTGGTTCTTTCTCTTCTCTATTGTGGGAAACTGGATTGGTATCCACACAAAACAAAGGTAGAGCCGTAAATTCTAATTGCACAGGTCGAAAAAAACATCGCAATCCCGAAGGGATGATATTATTGTAGAGGAAGAAATGGGATTAGCACTAAAGAAAGAAGAGGAAAAATACACATACAAGGATTATCTTAACTGGCCTGACGAGGAACGGTGGGAATTAATCGATGGCATTGCTTATGATATGAGTCCTGCCCCTTCTGTGGATCATCAGGATATACTTGGTGTATTATTTACAGAATTTTTTGTTTACTTAAAGGGTAAACCCTGTAAGGTATTTCTTGCCCCCCTTGATGTTATTCTGCCAAAGGATGATGAAGCAGAAGAGGATTGTCAGACCGTTGTCCAGCCGGATATACTTGTAGTCTGTGACAGGACCAAGCTTGACAGTAAAAAATGTAAGGGAGCACCTGATCTGGCCATAGAGATATTATCACCATCAACAACCAAGAAGGATATGACCGTAAAATTTTCTCTCTATGAACGGGTTGGGGTAAAAGAATATTGGATTGTTCACCCATTGGATAAAACAATATTTGTTTATAAGCTTGAGGGTAATAAGTATGCAAGGGCTGAAATGTATTCGGCTGAGGATAAGATTAAGGTTGGGATATTTGAGGATTTAGAGATAGACCTTGCAGCGGTTTTTATGGGATAGGAGCTGATTAAAAGAAAATGGGATTAGCACTAAGGAAAGAAGAAGAAAAATACACATACAAGGATTATCTCGGATGGCCTGACGAGGAACGGTGGGAATTAATCGATGGCATTGCCTATGACATGAGTCCCAGCCCTTCTGTAGATCATCAGGATATAAGTATAGCATTAGGTACAGAATTTTTTGTTTACTTAAAGGGTAAACCCTGCAAGGTATTTCTTGCCCCTCTTGATGTTATTCTGCCAAAGAAAAATGAAACAGAAGAAGATTGTCAGACCGTTGTTCAGCCGGATATACTTGTGGTTTGTGACAGGACAAAGCTTGACAGTAAAAGATGTAAGGGAGCACCTGATCTGATCATAGAGATATTATCACCCTCAACAACCAAGAAGGATATGACCGTGAAATTTTCTCTCTATGAACGGGTTGGGGTAAAAGAATATTGGATTGTTCACCCATTGGATAAAACAATATTTGTTTATAAGCTTGACGGCACTAAGTATGCAAGGGCTGAGATGTATTCGGCTGAGGATAAGATTAAGGTTGGGATATTTGAGGATTTAGAGATAGACCTTGCAGCGGTTTTTATGTGATAATATGAATTCAGTAACTACATTTTTCGAAGGATGAACAATGGAAGTTTTTAAGGCAATAATTGAGTTGGTTGATAAGATTGGTTGGATGGGTTGGCCAATAACAGTTTTGATTGTCTTCTTTTCGATTAAAATCCCATTGATAAATTTTATAAGCTTAATTTTAAGCACCATGGAAAAAAGGGGAGGAAAAATAGAGATGTCTTGTGGAAGCATAGAATTTTTCAAGTATGAAGAAAAGCTTGAAACCCCTGAGGAGGCAAAGTAAAATGGCTTATACTTATAAGGAAGGAACAGTAGATTTTTGGATAAAGATTGATAGAAACCCCAATTGGTTGAAAAATAAGATTGGATGTAAATTTTTTGATGGACCAATTGGTGATGCTAAGATAAGAATCATAAAAACTCCGGAGATGCAATTATATATTGAACATTACCATCCTGAGAGCCATATCAGAACATTGTCGTATGATCTTATTTCGTTAGACGCAGAAAAGGATCATCATATAGTCTTAACCTGGAGCAAGGAAGAGATAATTTTATATATTGATGGAAAGCCTGTAGCAAAGAATATGTACAAAAGGTTTGAAGACACGCTTAGTATAAAAGACAGCTTTTTTTTAGCCAATACAATATGATGTACATTTCGCTACCTGACTAAAATGGTCAGGCTTTAAGTTGCTCATACTAAAAGATTTATGCGATTAAGTCCTGTTTGGGGTTGAAAAATATCAAAATTCACTGATTTTATAAGTTGTTGATTTCCTGAAGGTTAACTAATCTAAATTTAAGGTATCGGAATGTGGGTTTCAATGGCTGAATAATTATAAAATCCAAAAGGTTACAGATGAAAGGTTTTGAAATAAGACAAGCATATCTTGAATTCTTCAGAGAAAAGGGGCACACGATACAATCAAGTGTTTCCTTGGTTCCATCTGATACAACAGTACTTTTTACCATTGCTGGAATGGTGCCGTTTAAGCCCCTCTTTCTGGGTCAGGTTTCCCCATTGCCATTTACCAGAGCAGCCTCATCTCAAAGATGCCTGCGAACCAATGATATTGAAAATGTTGGAAAAACTGCACGGCATCATACATTTTTTGAGATGCTGGGCAATTTCTCGTTTGGTGATTATTTTAAGCAAGAGGCAATTGCCTGGGCATGGGAATTCTTAACCTCTGTAGTAAATCTGCCTACAGAAAGGCTGTATGCCTCCATATATCTTAATGATGAAGAGGCATTTAATATCTGGAATAAAGAGATTGGGCTGCCAGAGGAAAGAATAATTAAATTGGGCGAAGACAGCAACTTCTGGACAATGGGCGAAACAGGTCCATGCGGCCCCTGCTCAGAGATACTTATTGATCAGGGACCAGGGATTGGCTGTTTGAAAGAAGGCTGTGCCCCTGGTTGTGATTGTGATAGATTCTTAGAATTATGGAACCTTGTGTTTACCCAGTTTGATCGGGATGAAAAAAAACAACTCCATCCATTGCCTAAAAAGAATATCGATACAGGGATGGGTCTGGAAAGGCTTGCAGCTGTTCTTCAGGGTAAACACTCAAACTTTGACAGCGACCTACTTTTTCCCATAATTGAGGATATTTCAGGGCTATCCGGAGTATCCATCACTAACCTCTCCCATGCATTCAGGTTGAGAATAATCGCAGACCATCTGCGAGCCATTACCTTTTTGATCTTTGATGATGTGCTTCCTTCTAATGAATCCAGGGGCTATGTCCTTCGTTCACTCATTAGAAGGGCTATTCGTCAGGGAAGACAGCTTAATCTTCAGGGAGCATTTCTGTATCAACTTGTGCCAACGGTTATCGAAGCCACAGGCATTGCTGAGGTATTGCCTTGTTGTGACCATATCAGCAGGATTATTAAACAAGAAGAGGAAAAATTTGTCGCTACCCTGGGTCGGGGATTGAATATTCTGGAAGGATTGATTGAGGAATATAAGGGAAGGACTGAGGGTATTATTCAAGGGAAGGATATCTTCAAACTCTATGATACATACGGCTTTCCAGTAATGCTTGCTGAGGAGATAATCAGGGAAGCAGGGCTTGGGATTGATAAACAAGGCTTTGATGAAGAGATGTCTGTTCAACGGAAGAAGGCAAGAGAGGCAGGGCTGGGACTAAAAGAGGATGAAATACCTGCTGGATTTATTATTGAACATGAAACACGGTTTGTGGGATATGAATCCATGCAGGCTAAGGCAATTGTGCTGGATATAGTAAAGGGTGATACACTGGTTGAGCAGGCAGAAGAGGGTGAAGAGGGTGAAAATGTCCAGATAATCATGGATATTACCCCCTTCTATGCTGAATCTGGTGGACAGGCTGGGGATAAAGGCATTATCATTGGTGCGAATGGTTTGGCAGAGGTGTTTGATACCCAAAAGTCTGTTATTGGGAAGACAACTGTTCATCATGCACGGATTAAACAGGGTGCGTTAAAAAAGGGTGATACAATAAATGCACAGGTAGATATTTCGCATCGTCTATCAATTGCAAGGAATCATACTGCCACTCATCTGCTTCAAGCTGCCCTGCAGCAGGTGCTGGGCAGGCATGTAAAACAGGCAGGCTCATTTGTCTGCTCTGATTATCTACGATTTGATTTTGGACATCTCTCCCCATTAACCGAGGAAGAGTGCCAGAAAATAGAGGAATTGGTAAACAATAAGATACTGGAAAATCTGCTGGTTGAAACCTTTGAAACAGAACTCTCTAAGGCTGAGGAAATGGGTGCCATGGCTCTCTTTGGGGAAAAGTATGGGCAAATGGTGCGAATGGTAAAAATTGGAGACTATAGTCTAGAATTATGCGGCGGGACACATGTATCGGCTATCGGTGAGATAGGATTATTTAAGATAAAGACAGAGATGGGGATAGCATCTGGGGTAAGAAGGATTGAGGCACTCTCAGGACAAGGGGCGTACCAGTATGTGTGTAGGCAGCAGGATATTAATATGGGGCTTTCCCAATTGCTGAAAACCTCATTGGATGAGATTATGCCAAGAGTAGAAAGGCTTATAAGGTCAAATAAAGAGCAGGAAAAGGAGATAGCAAGGCTTAAGACTGAATTAACCAAGGGTAAGATTAATGAACTGCTAAGTACTGCTGATGAGGTTGGTAAAATACGGGTTATAATTGCTGTGCTTGATGGAACAGAGCCGGGATTGCTTCGTGAAACCGCGGATTTATTGATGAATAAATTGGACTCAGGTGTGATTGTTTTGTCCTCTGTTATTGATGGCAAGGTATTCTGGGTAGTTAAGGTTAGTCAGGATTTGACCAATCAGATACATGCCGGCAAGTTGATTAAACAAATAGCAGGTATTACTGGCGGCAGCGGCGGCGGCAGAGCAGATATTGCTCAGGCAGGCGGGATCAAGCCTGAAATGGTTGAGGAGGCTATGAATGAGGGGAGGAGAATGCTGATGGAGATGCAAGATTAAGAGAAGCCTGATTTGTTCCAACATTAAGTTCAAGGACATGGGAGGCGTTAGTTTGATCAATTGCTGAAGCTGACAGCGTTTCACTCCGCAGATTAGCTTAATCGTTAGACAAAGGGATAGGAAATGCCAAGGAAGGTTAGAAATATCATAAGAGACTTGCAAGACGCAGGCTTTGTTGACAGAGGAGGCAAGGGGAATCACAGGAACTTTGTTCACCCAAAAGTCGTAAAGCCAATTACTATTTCAGGAAAAGAGGGTGATGATACCCTGCACTATCAAGAGAAATCTGCACGCCTTGCCATAAAGGAGGCAAAAAAATGACGGAGGGAGTTAAATACATAAAGATTGTTGAGTGGTCCGAAGAGGACAGATGTTTCATAGGCAGTTGCCCGGAACTTTTCTACGGTGGTTGTCATGGAGACAATGAACGGAAGGTTTTTGATGAGTTATGCCAAATTGTGGAAGAGACAATAAGTCTCTATCAACAGGATGGCAAGATGTTGCCTTTTCCGCTTTCTGGCAGAGAATTTGTAAATGTACTGCAACAAGTTGCATAAATAAGATTAAACTGGGGGGATATCTTCACAAACTTAAGGAGGATGTTCAATGGAGGAATGGGGTACGGTATTTTTGACATTTTCAGGGGCAATTTATTTGATAATGATGGCATATGTGGCTTATCGGATAAAGAGGTCTACTGAATCTACAAGAGCGTTGGTAAATGAGATAAAGGAGATAAGAAAGGAAGAGTCAAAGCCATATGTTGTTATTGACATTAAACCCAAGGAACAATCTCCGCAAATACTTGAGGTAAAGGTAGCAAATATTGGCGGCGGTCCTGCATTTAATATTAAGTGCAGCTTTCAACCAGATATTGTTTATCGAAAGGATCCGGGGATAATGCTCTCTGAACTCCCTATATTTAAGGGATTGGCACATCTTGCACCAGGGGAGACGATAAGATTTTTCTTTGCAGCTGCAGTTGAATATATGACCAACAAAAATAACCCGAAAGAGTTTGATACAAAAACCTCTTATACAGATATTTTTGGAGATAATCATGAAAAGTCATATCATGTTGACCTGACAGTCAGTGCAGCCCTTTTGTTTGCTGAAGAAAAGGGACTAAACGATATTGTGGTTGAGATAGAAAGATTGACCAGAGAGGTTTGTTGGCTAAGAAAGAATATCGAATCCTTTCTTGAAAAGGGTGAGGAACCAAGGAGACAGGATATTGGTTCATTAAAAGGGATGTATCGGGAGATGAAGAAATGACAATGAAGATGAAACAAATACCGGCAACATGGAATCCTGCCTTGTGCCTCTGTGCCTCTAAATGAGAATAATGGGGTTGGACATAGGTGATAAATATATCGGAATAGCTCTCAGCGACCCATTGGGCATGTTTGCTCAACCCCTCAAGGTTATAACAAGAACAGGGGATGAGGCTATCATGGAAGACTTGAAGGAAATTATTGCTGACTCCGAGGTCTCTAAGATAGTGTTTGGTTTGCCCAAGAATATGAATGGCAGTATTGGCCCACAGGCAGAAAGCGTGCTTGACTTTATTGAGATGCTTAAACAAGTTGTAAATATTGAATGCTTGCCTTGGGATGAAAGGCTTTCCTCAAGGGCTGCGGAAAATGCCATGCTTGAGGCAGGGCTATCCCGGAATAAGAGGAAAAAGATGGTGGATAAGATTGCTGCAGCTATAATCCTGCAGGTGTATTTGGATAGCAGATAAGGAAAGTGTTCAGTTATCAGCTGTCAGTTGCCAGAGGTGCTACCTCCTTCAGCCATTACCCCCTGTTCCCGTCAGCGAGGGATGCAAGGTGTTATTAATTGCGAATCTCGACAGGCTGTTACAGAACTAAAAATCAACAGCAACGCCATACCATATATAGTGCTTGCCGATAAGATTAGCACAACATGCGATATGCTTCTCGTGCCAAATTTCTATTCCGTAACAGCTTGTCGAATCGTGAATCTGTTTCATTTCTGCAGATTCGCAATTCGCGATTCGAGATTCGCGATTCAGGAATTTGCCTTAATTTTATGATCTTTTGCTTTCCGCTGATAGCTGATAGCTGAACGCTTACTAATAATTATGGAGGTGTGAGAATGAGTAATCATGGTATTTCCGGAAGTATTGACATGGGTGATATCAAAAGCAGCTTTACCTTTTCTAAAGATAGGGGAATTGTGGGGATAGTAGAGCTTGGAGAGGCTCAGGGTGAGTTTGTTTATACACGGGATAAAGGTATTGTTGGTACGGTAAAGCTGGGAGATACAGATGGAGAATTTACATATTTAAAGGAAAGGGGTATTTTTGGAACAATAATGCTGGGTAAGGTACCGGCAGAGTTTGTTTATACAAAGGAAAAAAATATTGTTGGTACGATAAAGATGGGAGATGCAATTGGTGAATTTACTTACACCAAAGCAAGAGGGATATTTGGTACAGTTAAAATGGGAGATGCAATTGGTGAATTTATTTATTCCAGGAATAAAGGAATTACCGGGAATATAGCATTACGGAATATAACTGCTCCATTTTCCTATACTCTGGCTAAGGGTATTGTGGGGGTATTAAATCTTGAGGGTATAGAAGGAAGCTTCACTTATTGGAAGGATAGGGGGATATTTGGGACAATAGACCTTGGGGATGCCAAAGGGAATTTTAAGTTTAATCCTCAAAAAGGCATTGAGGGTACGGTTGCCCTTGGAGAGGCTACAGGGGAGTTTATTTATTTGAAGGATAAGGGTATTGTTGGTGTAATAAATCTTGATGGTGTAAAGGGTGAATTTACCTATTCAAAGGATAAGGGTATTATTGGTGTAATTGAAATGGATGAAATAAAGAGTGACTTTACCTATACAAAGGAAAAAGGCATCATTGGTGTTGCAGAAATGGGTGATGCTAAGGGTGAGTTTACTTATACAAAGGAAAAGGGTATACATGGGTATATTGATATGGGCGGCATTAGAGGTTTGTTTGCTTATTCCAAGAGCAGCGGTATGGTAGGAACGGTAGATGTTTCATCATCATTTGGCATGGATGTATTGGCTGAAGCATCTGCACCAGTTTTATTGCCTGTTGAACAACCTATCGAAAAACCTGTAGAGAAGAGAAATGAGGCAGAAATTCCATGGGAGTTGATTTCTCACGAGGAAATTATTCCCTTGCCCGTAAGCGTCAAAGACACTATTCCTTTTCCCCTTGCAGAGGAAAAAAAGATTGGCATTGCCGAGGTAATTGATATAGAAACCCTAAAGGAATCAAGGGCTGAGGCAGAATCCTTGAAAAAAGCAAAGGAAGAAAAGAAGCAAGCGGCTTCAGAAAATGGCGGTTATACCTACTTTGGTGATCATGGCGGTATCCCAATTGAGAAGATCATAGAAGAGGTGGAAAAGAGTTTCTAACTGTGTGTCTCTACTGTGTAAATTAAGTCACAGAAATAAATAGAGGCGAGAATTACAAGCTCGCCCTTATTTGTCAGAGTCAATAGGAAATATGGAAAAAGGGGAAAAGGAAGAAATAAATGAATTCTTCCTTTTCCCCTTTTTTTTCTTTTCACTTCTTACCCATGGATAGTTACTCTCATTTTTAATTGCTTTGTGGATATTGCTATAAATAGGTCGTTCCTAATGGAGCTTAATGTGTTGCAGTTAAATACTGAAGATAAATGTTAATTGGAAATGGCTAACATCTTTCTTTAGGGAGTTAGAAGATTAAAATCTTCTACCGCCGCCACCGCCGCCAAAATCTCTTCTTGGTGGTCTGTCTCCGCCACCACTTCTGCTGCCGCCGTAGCCGCCACTGCCACCTCTGTCATCTCTGCTTTTTGGTGGTCTGGCTTCATCAACTCTTAATGTCCGTCCTGCAAAATCAGAACCATTCAAGGCTTCCTTAGCCTTTGCTGCTTCTTCTGGGGTAGACAATTCAACGAATCCAAAACCTTTTCCCTCAATAATATTAACTTGATTTACCTCACCATAACTGGAAAACAATTCTCTTAATTGTTCATTTGTTACAGAATATGTGAGGTTACCGACATACAGTCTTCCGCCCATTCTCTCTTTCCTCCTTAACGTATCTTAAAAATCGGTCTAATAATGTTTCTGTTAGAGACAGAGAAGCAAGACAGCTGTTCTAATTCTCTACGAAGGACACTATTAATAACCATAACTTTGAAAAACTTTTACCCCCTTTAATTTTGTTAGCCATTTCCTTATTTCTTATGATAACATAAAATACATCGAAAGTCAAGTAAAATATATTGACAATTTGCAAATTATATGATATATTATGTTTGTTTAGTTAAAAAAATCAAAAAGGAGAGGTAAAGAAGATGCAAGTTCATAAGTCTGTAATTAAAAGGGCAAGGCAAAACAAAAAGCGAAATCTCAGAAATGTAGCCATAAAGTCGAGGATGAAAACCTTAATAAAGAATGTTCATGCAGCTGTGGTTACAAAAGAGGGTGTTGAGCTTTCTTTGTCTGAAGCCATTTCTGCTATTGATAAAGCAGCTAATAAGGGTATTATTCATAAAAATACCGCCAATAGAAAAAAATCCAAGCTTTGTCAGAATGTTCCTATTGTAAAGTAGTAAGCAGATAAACAGGTATGATAAGATGGGGGTAAGATGAAATGACTATGGAAAAGTTAGAACAATTAGAACAATATGTTAATAAACTTATTAGCGAGATAGAACGGATTACAAAAGAAAACCAACAGTGTCAGGAACAGATTGCTAATTTTCCATATGAGGATCTGGAATCCTTGCGATCAGAGAATGAATCCTTAAAGAATGAGCAGTATCAACTTAAGTCAAAGATAGAGATGATGTTATCTTTAATAGAAAAGGTATCGATGTAATTGTGGAAGTAGAGACGCAAAATTTTGTGTCTCTACAGCATGGCAATCTTTGTAGCTTGCAAAATCCACAGGTTATCACCCCCTGACAGCGTAAACAGTGAATGGAAAATTGTAAGTGTGAAAAAATGTTGGGTGAGGAGAGGGAAGAAGCAGGTGTTGATGTGGTAAAAGATTGTGATGTGGTAGTAAGCGTAAGTATATGCAGTGCAGCATAGTGAGGTTAATAATAGGCTTTGTGATAATAATTCGTTGGAGCTGACTTGAGGGTTTTGCATTTTACAATTTGTGGTGGTTCAAAGATTAGTGATGTTCTCCATAGTAAGTGGTTATCCCTGCCCGTAGCAGCTCAACATTTGGCGTTATTGAACAATTACATAATTGTGTCATCTCATTTACGCAAGGAACAACCACAAAGGGTATAAATCCATCGATTGGGAGGGGAGGGATATGTCTCAATATCCTCATAGAATAGAGATAAAGATATGTGGGAATACCTACCGAATTCTTGGAGATGAAAATCCTGAACATATAAAAAAATATCAGAATATGTTGACACTAAAATGAGAACAATTACTGCAGATTCTGATACCGTTTCAACAGGTAAGATAGCTGTGTTAGCTGCTCTTCATATTACTGATGAATTTTTTAAGGCAAGGGATAAAACAGAGGAAAAGTTGTCATCTTTGATAAAAAAAATGGAATCTACCTTAAAAAAAACCGAAAAAACATCACCCACTCCGCCATGTGTATCTGTAAAAGCTCATATGTAGATACAATCTGTCCGGCAAAAACAATTCTGGATGAACAATTTGGATTTGGCTCTTCTCCTGTTCTCTGGCAGAAATTCCTTTTATGTCACAGAAGTTTTCAAATATCGTAACTACTCAGCTATTGTTATTTTAAGCACATTTGTGGCTACTCAGGCAGCAAGAATACAGAATTCAGGAGTCAGGAGTCAGAATGAGAACACCTGCTATGATAGTTTTCTCAGGAGATATGGGGATATTGAGAGAGAAATAATGGGATTTATAGGATTACTCTGGAGCTATTCTGAATTCTGACTCCTGAATTCTGTATACCTGAGTAGTTACCAAATATCAACCAATACCTTATGTCGTGTCAACTCTCAAGTGTCGGATATTTAGGATGTAGGCATTTAGGCTGTAGGAGGGAATAATGCGCGATTATACGAAGCTCTGGGCACTTAAATACTTTGTGCCTTTATTGCTTATTGCTGGATGTGTCCAGGGTAAACCCTATATCAAGCCCTATGACTATCAGGCTAATCGTGAGGCAGTTCTTGTCTATGAAAAGGCTCTGGCGTATGAAAAAGAAGGCAACCTTGAGCTGGCGATAGTTGAGTTTCGACATTATCTTGACTATTATGATTCGCTGTATCGTGCAAATGAGGCACAGCTAAAAATCGCCCAGTGCTATAAAACTCTTTCCCAATGGGATGAAGCAATTAGCAATTATAAGACATACCTAAAAAAATATAAAAAATCTGAGACAATACCAGAGGCTCTGTTTCAAATAGGAGAGTGTCTGGAGACTGCTAATCAGTGGAAGGAGTCTGTCTCTGCCTATAAAAATGTAATCAAAAATCATTTTTCAACTGTCTGGTCACAAAAGGCTCAGGAACGAATTGCAGAGATATTGAAGAAGTTTCCAAGAGCATCGTGGGCAAGAAAGGAAAAGATAGCTGTACGGACATTGGTAAGAACTATGTCAAGGAAGTAAGAATACAGAATACAGGAGTCAGAATGCAGAATGCAGAATGTAAAACGCAGACTCCTGAATTCTGACTTCTGTATTTTGAATGTCGAATACTTACATCATAAGGAGAAAATTATGCCAGGGTTTGAATATGTTGATGATGAATTATGTTGTGATAGTGCAAGTATCTCGAAAATTGCCTCTAAGGTAAAGACACCATTCTATCTTTATAGCCATGACACCTTGAAGAAAAATTATCAGTCATACACAGATGCCTTTCAGACAGTAGATTTGTTGGTTTGTTATGCCTGTAAGGCTAATTCTAATCTATCGATTCTTCGGGCATTGGGGAATATGGGTTCAGGCATGGATGTTCTTTCTTATGGGGAGCTTTTTCGGGCATTAAAGGCTGGTATTTCTCCTGAAAAAATAGTCTTCAATGGAAATGGCAAAACAAGTGAAGAAATGGCATATGCCTTGCAATCAGGGGTATTTGCCTTTAATGTAGACTCCCAGAATGAGCTTTTCCTCCTTAACGAGGTTGCCAAGGCAAATAATATTGTAGCCAGAATAGCCTTAAGGGTAAATCCGGATATAAATCCATTAACCCATCCTTATGTAGCTACCGGACTTGCAAAAAGTAAGTTTGGCGTACCCATTCATGAGGCAAAAGAGGTTTATCGGACGGCATCTACCCTGGAAAATATCAGCGTTGTCGGAATTCATTCTCACATTGGGTCGCAACTGAGTAAGGTTGAGCTTTATCTCGAAACCCTTAAAAAGATTATGGCTCTGGTTAAGGAGCTGCATGATATTCATATCCATCTTGAATTTATCAATTTAGGGGGAGGGATCGGTATCCCTTATCAGGAAAGTGAATCTATGCCTCATCCAAAAGATCTATCCACAATAATCAGCCCCTTAATCAATGACTACAGACTCATTTTAGAGCCTGGACGAAGCATTGTTGGTCCAGCAGGGGTATTGGTTACCAGAGTTCTTTATATCAAGCATACTCATAAGAAAAACTTCATTGTTGTAGATGCAGGCATGAATGATCTTATCAGGCCATCTATCTATGGTGCCTATCACCATGTAATATCAGCTACAAGGCACAGTAATACTGAGGAAATAATGTATGATATTGTGGGGCCAATCTGTGAGGAGGGTGATTTCATTGCCCGCGAAAGATATATGCCCAGGGTAAAGCAAGGGGATTTGTTGATAATCAAGGATGCCGGAGCCTATGGATTTAGCATGTCCTCTAATTATAATTCAAGGCCACGCGTGTCAGAGGTAATGGTTATGGATGGGAAGGATTATATTATTCGGGAGCGGGAAGTGTGTGAGGATATGATATGTAAAGAAAGCATACCAGATATACTGAAGGAAATTTGATAGATTAGTACACCATGACATTAATTCCTGATACTCGAGTTCCAAGTTTTTTGAAAAATTAATGGTTACCATGGAGGCACAAAGATAAGATTCCTGCATTCGCAGGAATGACAGTTTGAAATTCTTCTGTCATTCCTGCGAATGCATTCACAGGGGTAAACTCCTGCAGGAATCTCCCTATCAAGCTATCAAAAATTAATGTCATGGTGTATTAGACTCCTTGATTATAAGACTAAATGGTGCGAGGAGCGGGACTCGAACCCGCACAGGTTGCCCCACCAGATCCTAAGTCTGGCGCGTCTGCCAACTCCGCCATCCTCGCAAAGGGCAGGGACAAACAGCCAGTCGTCCCTGTAGATTATAGGATAGCATACATACTATGGGTTTGTCAAGGATTTTGTATGGGCATACAGCAATTGATATCTGGAACAGCACTTATTTAGCACAGATGTATATCATTGTAGCTGCAGGGCTTGTCCCTGCAATGAGTTAATAAATTAAGGAGACAATATGTGCGATTCCTTACATTTACTTGTCTTCAACAAGTAGGGATAATTGTCCTTTTATGTACTGCTATGCTGGCATGTGGCATCATGATCTGTCAGAGCATGGCAGAAAAAAGGGATGTGGGTGTAAGGTTTGTTCCTGAAACTGTAGGGACGAATTTAGAACCCGCCCCTACAAATAGGGTGTTCCAACGCATAGATATAAACACTGCATCTGCAGAAGAGCTCATGACATTGCCGCGAGTAGGATCTTGTACGGCTGCAAGGATCATAAAATATCGCAAACAGCATGGCAAATTTAGTCGTGCAGAGGAATTATTAAATGTTAAAGGGATTGGACCAAAAACATTGGCAAAGATACAGAAAGGGATATGCGTGGGAACAGATAGCATAAAGGCTAATTCCATATCAACCGTTCCAGCATCTTCTACAATCAAGGTTGTGAAAACAGCCGTAGGGGCGGGTTCCAAACCCGCCCCTACAATTATTGGTGAAAATTCCCTTATTAACATCAATGCTGCCTCAGCCTCTGAATTGGAGGCATTACCCGGTATTGGTCATGGAAAGGCAAAGGCAATTCTTGATTATAGAAGCAGTTGCGGCCCATTTCAAGAAGTAGAAGACATACTCAGAGTCAAGGGAATAGGTGAAAAAATCCTTGAACGAATAAAGCCATTGATTACTACCGGAGAAAAAACACAAGGGGACAGTACATCGACTGATGTTATTGAAAGCACAAATAAACACGAATAACTGTCCGATTACATTAGAAAGGAGAGTGTAATGTCTGCTCAACTACAAGAGGCGCTGCCTCATAAAATATTTATTTATGATACAACCCTTCGGGATGGGACTCAAATGGAGGGGATTAACTTTTCTTTTGAGGATAAGATACGGATTGCCAAAAGATTAGATCATCTTGGGGTTCATTACATCGAGGGTGGCTGGCCTGGCTCAAATCCAAAAGACATTAGATTCTTTGAAGAGATGAAAAATATCCAGCTAACCCATGCCAAGTTAACAGCCTTTGGCAGCACCAGACGCGCAAAGATAGCTGTGTATAAGGATCCAAACATTCAGGCACTACTGGCAGCACAGACAGGTGCCATATGTATCTTTGGCAAAACATGGGATCTGCATGTCAAAGAGGCATTAAATATTTTCTTAGAAGAAAACCTTGATCTGATAAGGGAATCTATTGCTTACCTGAAAAAACACGATAAAGAGGTTATCTATGATGCCGAACATTTCTTTGATGGCTTTAAGTCAAACCAGAGATATGCGTTAAGCACCCTTGAGGCAGCCGTGGATGCCGGGGCAGATACTATCGTCCTCTGTGATACCAATGGCGGCAGCATGCCTCATGAGATAGAGGCAGCTATTGCTGGGGTCAAAAGAGTGGTTAAGATACCTTTGGGCATACACACCCACAATGATTCTGATATGGCTGTAGCAAATACCATTACTGCAATTAAGATGGGATGCTGCCATGTTCAGGGTACGATAAACGGGTATGGTGAGCGATGCGGGAATGCAAACCTGTGCTCAATTATTCCTAATCTGAAGCTGAAGATGGGGATTGATTGCCTCGATGATGAGCAATTAAAGAGCCTCACAGAGGTTTCAAGGTATGTCTCTGAACTGGCTAATATGATTCCACAGACGCATCAACCCTTTGTCGGGGTATCAGCCTTTGCTCATAAGGGCGGTATTCATGTCAGTGGGGTAAAAAAGAATCCATTCACATATGAACACACCCAGCCTGAGCTGGTAGGAAATTCAAGAAGGGTTCTTATTTCAGAGCTTGCTGGACAGAGCAGTATCCTGCATAAGGCAGAAGAATATAACATAGATCTATCCAAGGATACTGAAGATGTGAAAAAGATATTGAAAAAGGTAAAAGAGCTTGAGGATGCAGGTTACCAGTTTGAAGGGGCAGATGCCTCCTTTGAATTGTTGATGAAAAAGACTGTGGGAGATTATGAGTCGTCCTTTACTCTGAAGGGTTTCAAGATAATCGTGGAAAAAAAAGGGGATGAAATGATTTCAGAGGCAACCATAAGGGTAGAGGTTGCAAATGAATTGGAATATAATGCTGTGGCTAAAGGGGATGGTCCTGTAGATGCCTTGGATAAGGCATTGAGAGAGGTTCTGGAAGAGGTTTATCCTGTCCTAAAGGGCGTTCATCTAACAGATTATAAGGTCAGGGTACTCGATGCCAAGGATGGAACCGCAGCTAAGGTAAGGGTATTGATTGAATCCTCGGATCTTAACGAGACATGGGGTACGGTTGGGGTGTCTGAAAACTTGATTGAGGCTTCCTATCAGGCATTGAAGGATAGTATTGAGTATGTGTTGCATCGAAGAAGAGAATAAAATGGCGTAAGCGTTCAGCTATCAGCAGTGTGCTGCTTCAGGCGGAATCGTAAATTTCTTCAATTTAAGTTAGCGATAGAACAGTGTCGAAATAGTATGTATATATAGGCAATCCATTAATTAAGTTGACAATAAGATTGGCACAGCATATTAAAGGTAATTGCAACGAGAAAGGAAAGATTCACAAAGGGTGTAAGTATCTTAGGGAAAATAATTGAGAGCGATATAGCGAAGGTATCTTAGAATTTACACCCTTTGAATTTCTTCCTCTGTAAACGAGATTGAAAAGTCGCTTAATTATTGAATGAAAAATTACGATTCACGGTTAACCAGCACAGCAGAAAGCAAAAGACCATAAAATTAAGACAAAATGAAGCGTTCCTGACTTTTACGCCTTCCTGTCTTTATGTCCAGCAATTCTAATTATGAAAAAAAGATTCGACCTGTGCAATTAGAAGTTCAAGTCTATTATTCTATGATAACTCAAGTTGTACCTTAACTACTTGTTCTATTTTTCGTATATCTGAATTCGAAAGTCTGCCCTCCAAATTTATCAAACGCATTTTACTTACTGTTGTCAATTGATCAGCCATCGCCTTACATTGTTTTTCATTTAGTATTACATATGCTTCACTTGGATATAGACGATCAATTTTGCTTGTAAGTGGTACAACTTGCACCCTGTTCAAAAACCTATTGGAATCATTATTGCTGATGATTACCACTGGTCTCTTCTTTTGGATTTCTCCGCCAACTGTTGATTCAAGGTTCACCCACCACACTTCACCACGGTTCATTGGGACTATCTCCTATTAATGCTTCTGACCATTCAAATGCTTCAGATTCACGGACTTCGTCTTGGGACATTTGTTTATAAGCTGCTTGGATTTCCTGATTAAAAATATGTGGTCGAACTAATTCCTCAATAAATTGACTGATATGACCTCGACCTACTATATTATACAAACCTTCATAGATTTTTTCGTCTACCCTGATAGCCAATGTTTTTTGCATATATACTCCCCTCTTATTGTCCCTGTCAGCGAGAACAGCTATAATAGACGGCTTTAATTCTTCATCAGAAAATGGAAGGCTAAAGCCTTCCGATACCATATAACCGGTGGTAGTTTCTTTGTCTCACCTACAAATTCGAATATTTCAGAACCACTATCCGTAAACCTCAACACCCTCTGTCTGTGTAAGTTCCTTGAATTGCTGCATAATTTTCAGGGTTATATCCCCTGGTTTTCCTGTGCCAATTATGCGGGAGTCAATTTTTATGACAGGAATTATCTCGGCTGCTGTACCTGTTAAAAGGCATTCATCCGCTGTATAGAGATCATATCTGGTTAATACCTCTTCCTTGACCTCAATTCCATTCTTTTTTGCCAGATCCATGACCGTATCCCTGGTAATCCCTTTCAGGGCACCAACCCATGTTGGCGGGGTAAGGAGTATCCCATCCCTGACAATGAAGATATTGTCCCCAGTACATTCAGTCACATACCCTTCAGAGTTGAGCATAAGTGCCTCATGTACACCCCCATGAATTGCCTCAATCTTTGCCATGATATTATTCAGGTAATTTAATGATTTTATACATGGATTTAATGCCTCTGGAATATTTCTCCTTGTGGGTACGGTGATTATCTCCATGCCATTTTGATACAACTCCTCTGGATACAGGGTTATTTTATCTGCAATAATGAATGTAGATGGTGCAGGACACTTTCTTGGATCAAGCCCAAGATCCCCTATCCCTCTGGTAATTACCAGCCTCACATATCCATCATGGATATCGTTTGCTCTTACGGTTTCCACAACTGCATCTATTAATTCCTTCTTTGAAAGCGTGATGTTTAGCATAATTGCTTTGGCTGAGTCAATCAACCTGTCAATATGTTTTTCTAACTTAAATATTCGACCATTATATACCCGAAGCCCCTCAAATACCCCATCACCGTACAACACACCATGGTCAAATACCGAAATCTTTGCCTCTTCCTTTGCTACTAACCTTCCGTTTAGATACACTTGCATTACTGATACCCCCTTACTTTAATTATGAATTATGAATTATGAATTAGGTCGCACATGCCACAAGCAAGTGCAACACTATTTCTGTTATATTGTCAACTGATAATTGGGATAGCGATCTATATCGTGTCAATCTCCTTTACGCAAGAGGAAGAACCACAAAGGGTGTAACTCCTTAAGACGCAACCTCTTGTCAATAGTTCTTCTCATTTGCAATTATCTTGTTATCGCTCACAATTATTTTCACTAAGTGTTTACACCCTTTGTGATTCTTCTCTT
>JAHIZN010000379.1 GCA_018814245.1 bacterium | reverse complement strand
TTTTTGCATGCTGACGGTCGATTGCCTTGTCAATTGGAATATCTTTAAGGCAATACAGGCAATCATTGTATACAATATTAGATTGTTGCACGGTCAATTGTTCACCGAGAATTGCTGTGAAGGAGATAGGGAGATAATAGATTATGGGTAAGTATTGTGTATCCGGTTGTGTCCCCTTTCTGGTGGGGTAGGGTGGTAAAAGTCCTATTAATATTCACAAACAAGGTAGAAACCCAATACTTTGATATTATCCATCCTCTTTATCCCCTCCTATCTCCGTATCCCCCTTCTTACACTACCTGAATAGTTACAAAATAAGATGGTTTTGCAAAAGGAATTCTAATGTTTGAACAAACCTTCAAGAATATTGACGATATTTTGCACAAGGATGCCGGGTGCAGCAGCGAGCTGGACTATGTGGAGCAGACCTCATGGATTCTCTTTTTGAAATATCTGGATGACCTTGAAAAAGACAAGAAAACCGCGGCAAAGCTGTCAGGCAAGACCCATGCAGGGATTATCAGCCCGGAATATCGTTGGGAGATCTGGGCTGTCCCTAAAGATAATGACAACAAACTTGATCACCACAAGGCTCTCACCGGTGATGACTTGAAAGAGTTTGTTGATCACAGGCTGTTCCCCTACCTGAAAAAGTTTAAGACCAATGCTGAAAGCCCTGACACCATTGAATATAAGATTGGTGAGATCTTTAATGAACTTAAAAACAAGATCCAAAGCGGCTATAACCTTCGCGAGGTCATTAATTTAATAGACGAGCTTCGTTTTCGCTCTCATGCCGAGAAACATGAGATGTCCCATCTGTATGAGGACAAGATCAAGAATATGGGCAATGCGGGCAGAAACGGTGGTGAGTATTACACGCCCCGTCCGCTTATCAAAACCATCGTAAAAATCGTCGCACCGGAGATCGGAAATAAAATCTATGACGGTGCAGCAGGTTAGGCAGGCTTTTTATGTGAAGCCTTTGAATACCTCAAAACCAGCAAGAGTCTGACCACTAAAGATATTGACACCCTACAAAAGAAAACCTTTTATGGAAAAGAGAAGAAACCGCTTGCCTATATCATTGGCACGATGAATATGATTTTTCATGGCATAGAAGCTCCCAATATTGTACATACCAATACGCTGGCTGAAAACCTCGCTGACATTCAGGAAAAAGACCGCTATGATATTATCCTTGCCAATCCGCCTTTTGGCGGCAAGGAACGAGCCGAGGTACAACAAAACTTCCCCATTAAAACTGGTGAGACCGCATTTCTATTTCTTCAACATTTTATTAAGATCCTGAAGGCTGGCGGCAAGGCTGGCGTTGTTATCAAAAATACATTTCTATCCAATACCGATAATGCTTCGATTAGTCTACGCAGGCTCCTGCTGGAAGGCTGTAATCTGCATACAGTACTTGATCTGCCCGGAGGCACTTTCACTGGTGCAGGCGTTAAAACCGTGGTGTTATTCTTTGAAAAAGGTATGCTTACTCGTAAGGTTTGGTTTTATCAGCTTAATCTTGAACGAAATCTTGGCAAAACTAACCCGCTCAATGAAAACGATCTGGTTGATTTTGTAAAACTTCAAAAGACCCAAGCCGATTCGGAAAACTCTTGGTCGCTGAATGTGGTTGATGTGGATAAAACCACTTTCGATTTATCGGTTAAGAATCCGCATAAGAAGGATGAAAAAGTGTTGCGTGAGCCGGGAAAAATTCTGGACGAGATGAAAGAGCTGGATGAAGAGGCAGCGGAAATTATTAAGAAAATCAGGGGGATATTATGAAAGATACATTGGCTATCTTTGAAAATTTTAAGATTCGCAGAATTTACGATGAAAAATCTGAAATCTGGTTTTTTTCGGTGGTGGATATTATTGCTGTTTTGATTGAGCAGTATGAACACAAGAAAGCCCAAAGTTATTGGACGACATTGAAAAATCGATTAAAAGAAGAGGGAAGTGAGGTCGTCACAAAATGTGATCAACTGAAAATGGAAGCGTCTGATGGCAAAAAATACCTTACTGATGCTGCTAATCCAGAAACGCTCCTGCGTCTTATCCAGTCCGTGCCAAGCCCCAAGGCAGAGCCAATCAAGCTTTGGCTGGCAAAGGTTGGTTACGAGCGGATGCAGGATATGGCAGACCCGGCACGATCCCTGGATAGAGCCCGCGAATACTGGCAGCAGCACGGCAGAAGCGAGAAATGGATTCAGCAGAGAATGATGGGGCAGGAAACCCGCAACAAACTGACCGATTACTGGAAGGATCATGACATCAAAAAAGGAGAAGAATACGCCATATTAACCAATATCATTCATCAGGAATGGTCGGGTCTAACAGTAAAAGATCATAAGGATATCAAGAGATTGAAAACTCAGAACTTGCGCGATCACATGAGCGAAGCTGAAATTATTTTTACAGCATTAGCCGAACTCTCCACCCGTCAGATAGCCGAAACCATGGAAGCCACTGGAATGGAAGAAAATAAGGCTGCTGGCAAAAAGGGTGGTAATATTGCCAAAAAAGCACGGCAGGATTTGGAAGAAAAAACAGGGAAGCAGGTTGTTTCCGGGGAAAATTATTTACTGCGGAAATGAGTAATTGCTCAATAACATGTTGATTTTGCAAGCTACGAAAAAAAATTTGTTCACCGCAGAGACGCAGAGTTCGCTGAGAATCGTTGAAGAAAAAAAGAGCTGTAAGTTTACTTCCACAATTACAACGAAACTGTCACTCCTGCGAATGCAGGAGTCTCCTGATTGAATGTTATGATATGTAGTTGATAAATGATAACAAGAGGTAAACTTCAGCAAGAGTGTTTTGTGTTTTTTTGTGTTGGCAACAAAGATGAGATTCCTGCATTCGCAGGAATGACAATTATATGCCACAGGATATTGAGCAGTTACTTATTTACTGCGGAAATGATGAAGACAACTGAAAGACTGCTGTAAAGGGGGATCAGGCTATGCAGGATATTCGATGGAAACAGCGATTCAATAACTACCTGAAGGCATTTCAGACGCTTGTTGAGGCAATGGAATTGGCGCAATCGCGTGAATTATCCAAGCTCGAGCAGCAGGGATTGATTCAAAGTTTTGAGTTTACCCATGAGCTGGCATGGAATGTATTGAAAGATTATTTAGAGGATAAAGGGATCATGGGCTTGATCGGTTCCAAAGACACGACGCGAGCAGCGTTTAAGAATAATCTTATTGAGCAAGGTGAGGACTGGATGAAAATGATAGAAGCTCGCAATAAAACCTCGCATACCTATAACCTCAATATTGCTCAGGAGGTTGTTGAGGATATCATGGAACGGTTTTATCCTGCCTTTGAGAGTATGGCGAAAAAATTCACCATGCTTAATGATCAGGAAGATGAGAAATTATGAAATATGGGCTAACCAAAACAACGATTGAAAGCATCTGTGCTGTTTTTGCACATTTCTCGGAGATCGAAAAAGCGATTTTGTATGGATCGCGCGCCAAGGGAAACTTCAAGACAGGCTCAGATATTGATTTAACACTCTTTGGCGAGGCGTTAACATCAGATTTATGTTCGACGATAGCGTCAGAATTAGACGATCTATTGCTGCCATACACCATTGATCTATCGATTTTTGATGACTTAAATCACGCTAAGCTAAGAGAGCATATCGAACGGGTGGGCGTGGTGTTTTATGAGCGGGATAAGCAATACGCAGGCGGGAAAGAGGGGTGGGAGACAAAAAAGCTTGGTCATCTTTGTGAAATCGAATTAGGGAAAACTCCATCACGAGCAAACAAGGCATTCTGGGATGAGAAGCGGGAAACGAATAATGTTTGGCTTTCTATTGCAGATCTTCTAAATGCCGATGACAACATTGTCGTTGATAGCAAAGAATACCTCTCGGACAAAGGCGCTGCAATTTCCAAAACCGTCCGCAAGGGAACGCTTCTGGTGAGTTTTAAACTCATGCTTGGGCGGTTAGCGTTCGCGGGCCACGACCTCTTCACAAATGAAGCAATTGCTGCGTTGACCATTTTTAATGAGCGAGAGCTGTCGAAGGAGTTTCTTTTTACTTCCTGCATTTCTTTGATTGGCGCAAGGCCGCTGAAAATGATGTAAAGCTCAAGGGAATGACGCTGAACAAGGCGAAACTAAAGGAAATGAATATCCCTTTGCCTTCCGCATCCGAACAACACCGCATCGTCGCCATTCTGGACGAGTCTTTTGTCGCTTTAGCTAAGGCAAAAGAAAACGCGGAAAAGAATCTGCAGAATAGCCGTGAGCTTTTTGAGTCGTATTTGCATGGGGTGGATGCAGATAAAGAGTCAGCAGGGTCATTAGTGAACATTGTAACAGGTAAGCTGGATGTGAATGCGGCTAAAGAGGATGGCGAGTATCCATTTTTTACTTGCGCAAGAGAAATATACGCGATTGATAAGTATGCTTTTGATTGCGAAGCAATCTTGTTGGCAGGAAATAATGCTGTGGGCGACTTTAATGTGAAACATTACAAAGGCAAATTCAATGCGTATCAAAGAACATATGTTATTACTGTGAATAACGAAAATCGAGTGCTTTACAGATACCTATATTTCCAAATGTTGAAAAGTCTAAAAGAATTCAAGCAAAAATCAGTTGGTGCTGGCACTAAATTTTTGAAGTTAGGAATGATAAAGGAAATACAGATTGCTTTACCATCTATTAAAGATCAGGCACACATCGTCACCAAACTCGACGCCCTTTCCACCGAAACCAAAAAGCTCGAAGCCATCTACCAACAAAAATTGTTTGATCTTGAGGAGCTGAAAAAATCAATCCTGCAAAAAGCCTTTAACGGGGACTTATAGCTCAAAACCGTGAAAATTGCTATTTTTTTGCAAATTTTCACGATTATGTTGACAAAAGAGTGAAAAAGGTATATACTGCAACTATGGCAAAAATATTACATATTTTTAATACAATCAATCAATTGAGAGAGCGGTATTATATTGCGGCTGAAGTCAAACAATCACTTATAAAATTATTAAGTGAGGCAGAGGTTGCTGAGCAGGTGTATAACTCCAACGCTATAGAAAACAGCACCCTTACCCTTGAAGAAACAGAGAAAATCCTTTTGCAAATAGATTTAGATAGATACATAACCGAAAGAGAAATTTTTGAAGCAAAAAACCTCGCGCGGGTAGTTTCTTATATTGATACAAGAGCCAAGGAACAAGAGCTTACCCTTGATGTTATTCTGTTGCTTCACAAAATGCTTATAGCCAATATCAAGGATGATATTGCTGGAAGATTCCGCAAAGACGGTGAGTGGGTTAGGGTTGCCAATCACATAGCACCGGACCCAAAAGAGGTAGTAGCGAGATTAGGGAAAATGCTTGCGGTGTATAACGCTAACAGCCATGAAAATATTATAAAGCGTATCTCGCTGCTACATCTTAATTTTGAACATATTCATCCATTTGTTGATGGCAATGGCCGTATCGGAAGAGTAATAAATAATTATTTGCTTATACGAGAAGGTTTTGTGCCAATGAATATAAAATTCATTGATAGAAAAATGTATTACGATGCATTTAAGGAGTTTGACGAAAAAGGTACTACAAAAATCATGGAGGAAATAGTTGGCAAAGCGATTACAAATAGTTATCACAAGAGGCTTGCGTATTTGGAAGGCTTACATATTATGACGCTTGCTGAATATGCAAAAAAACATAAGGTATCACACTCTAATTTGATAAACAAAGCAAATCGCCAAACCATAGAAGCCTTTCTTGAGAAAGGAGTCTGGAAGATTGGTGTAAACCAGAATAAAGGTAATCTATGAACGAAGCCGAAACCAGAGCAGAATATATTAAGCTTGTTGCTAAATTTTTGTGTCCATCTTTTCTAAAAAAACTTGTTGATAAATATAAAAAGTTGGGGTATAATATATTCAGCTATCAGGAGTCGTGATGTGTATGATTAATAAATTTATTATTGGTTTATTGCTTTGTTTGTTGCTTTTTTCGTCTCAGTTAGAGGCAGCTCGTATAGCTATTCTTGAGCCTGAGGATATAAGCCCTTCACCATCTCTTGCTGATGGAAATACAGTTAGAAAACTTCTTGAAGATGTTTTATCCTGTGAGCATAATATTTTGGACAGGGTATCTGTGGATAAGATACTCACAACAAAATCCATAAAGTCTGTGGGGGAAATCAGCCGACAAAAGGCGTATGTGCTTGGCAGGATTCTGGATGTAGATGTGCTGGTTGTTGGAAATTTTATTCAGCATGGTGATTCTGTAGTATTGAATATTAGCTTTATTGATACCGGCAGAACAGATTTGGTTGGAATGAAGGAAAAAATATTGGAGTTATTCCTGTCAAGGTATGATCTGAGGTGTCAGGTAAAACAGGCAAAGGGACGGAATGTTACTCTAAATATGGGGAGTTTGTCTGGACTTGAAGACGGCGATATGCTCAATGTCTTTCATGAGGGTGATAAAATAGGCATGTTGCAAATAGCAAAGGCATCGTTACAGGAGTGTACCGCTGTATTGGTTAAGGGTAAGATAGTACGACCCGGAGATGAAGCAAGAAAGGTGTCTGTGGTTTGGGGAGAGGATAATCGAGAGATGATAATTACCTCAATCCCATCCCCATCGCAAATAATTGTAAATGACAAAAGCATTGGTCGTACCCCGCTTTTGTTTAAGAACAATGAGGATGAAATAACCATTAAGCTTGCTAAGCCTGATTATCATTCTTATGAGGAAATGCTTCAATTTTTTAATCCGGGCTATTCCTTCCTAAATCTTTCGCTGATGCTTATATCCCTTCAGGAAAAACCAAAGGAGACACCTGTTTCAGGCTCACTCATGGTTACGACCGAACCATCTTCAGCCTTTGTTTATCTGAATGGGACATTAAAAGGGATAACACCCTTATTGATTGCTGATATAGCCCCACAAAGATATTCGCTTAAGATAGCCAAACCAGGGTTTGCTTCCAAAAAAAGGGGGATTGTTGTAGAAAGTGGTCAGCCAACAAAGGTTAATCTTTGCCTTAGAGAAACGATTGCTCCTCAAAAGAAGCCAGAGCCTTCCTTAGAGCTTTTATCCATTCAAACCAACAATATGGTTTTGCCGGGAGAATGCTTTTTGGCTGCAAGGTATCCGGAATGGTTTATTCTTAAGTTTGGTTTACCAATTGAAGGGATGGAGATGAGGATAGCCGGGCTTGGCATTGGGTTAAAGCATCGGCTGACTAAGGATATGAGTATGGACATCTATCATACCTTTTATGATGCCCAAAAAAAGGAGCAAGAGGCACAGAATGGTGTCTCTCTAATAACGGGTTATCCCTTAACAACAAGGTTTTTTGAGGGAGACAGTTATCTTGGGGCAGGGTATTGCTCTGAAAAGGGACATAGAGAATTTGGCGGAATAGAAATCCCTGTTGTTATGGGAGTATACAACTTGCTGCTTGAATTTGATACGGTTGATGGATGGGCAGTCGGGTTTAAGGAAATATTTAAGAATGAGACAGAGGTTGTCTTTGGAATTGGAAAGGATATAAAGGGTGAAACAAGGTATAATGCGACCGTCTCGTATCAAGGTGGGAAAAGGCGGGAGTAATGATACAACTTAATCAAACCAAATTGGAAGAAATAGCCGTTTTTCA
>JAHIZN010000378.1 GCA_018814245.1 bacterium | reverse complement strand
CTGATTCACAGATTAAGGATCATTCTTTTTGGTATTAATGAGATTTTTCACCAAAGTTTACAATTAACCCTAACAGATATTCCTTTTTCTGAATATTTCATAAGTTTAATCTGTGAATCTGTGGCATTTTATTTTTACTACTGAATAGTTACTAAAAATTAAAAATTGAATGAAGAAGAAGAATTGAGAGAGAATGAAATATGGTATTTTCCCTTCCCTCATTTTTAATTCATAATTCATAATTTTTAATTTTTCTTGTGTGAGGTAATTATGTTGGAACAATATGATACCCAATATCGTGTTGAATATGCTGGATATAGCCCTGTACCAATAGAATTTTTGCGGCTTGAACAAGATAAGGAATACGAAAAAAAGCAGGTAGATCAGGTAGATACCTTTGACCTTCAGTTATTTGCCAGAGCTGAGGATGAGGGGCGAACAGAAGATCCAACCCCGAGAAAACGACAACAAGCAAGGGAAAAGGGACAGGTTGTCAAGAGTATGGAGCTTACTTCTGCATCCATTACCCTGATAACCTGTTTGGCTATGTCTATGCTTGGATATTATATGTTTACTATGATGATGGGTTATTCTGCGTATTGTTTTTCTCATGTACATGAGGTAGAATTTTCACCAGATAATATCAGCAGACTTTTCCCTGTAATCATCATAGCATTTTTTAAGATTACCCTGCCTATTATGTTGATTGCCGCAGTAGTTGCTGTTGCTGTTGAGGCATTACAGGTTGGGATATATTTTGCCCCAAAGGCACTAAGGTTTGATTTTTCGAAGATGAGATTTAATATTTCTAAGGTATGGCAAAGGCTTATTCCATCCAGAATTGCCCTGATTGAATATGGTAAAACATTCCTTAAAATTGCGGTGATTGTCTGCATCTCTTATGCTATTATTCACAAGGAATTTTCTCAACTTCTTAATCTTTTGGATGTAGGATTGATGGAAGGGCTTACATTTATTGCTGGTCTGACATTTAAGATAATCATCTATGTTGCTATATTTTTAATAATAATAAGCCTTTTTGATTATCTTCATCAGAGACATGAGTATAAACAGGGCTTGATGATGACCAAGCATGAACTAAAGGATGAATGGAGACAGTTAGAGGGCGACCCCTCGGTTAAAAGAAAGATCAGGCAGAGGCAAAGGGAAACAGCTGCAAAAAGAATGATGGCTGAGATTGCAAAGGCAAATGTGATTATCACCAACCCAACACATTTGGCTATAGCTATAAAATATGATTCTGATTATATGGTTGCACCAACTGTGGTGGCTAAGGGTAAAGGGTTGATGGCACAACGCATTATCGATATAGCTAAGGAAAATGATGTGCCGATTGTAGAAAATAAACCCTTAGCCGCAGCATTATTTGAAACAGTGGATATTGGGTCAGAGATTACACCCCAATTCTATCAGACCGTAGCTGAGATATTGGCATTTGTATATCGATTGAAACAAAAGGCAGCGTGAGGATAGAGAAATTAAAAATTATGAATTATGAATTATGAATGAGGGAAGGAAGAGGGAAGAATTAAAAATTATGAATTATGAATTATAAATTATGAATGAGGGAAGGAAGAGGGAAGAATTAAAAATTATGAATTATGAATTATGAATTATGAATGAGGGAAGGAAGAGGGAAGAATTAAAAATTATGAATTATGAATTGAAAATGGAGGAGTCAGAATTCAGAATACAGGAGTCAGAATTTTGAAACATCTAAATAGTTACAATCTTTAACCTTAATTCATAATTCATAATTCATAATTTTTAATTTTATCCTAAGGTGATAAATATGGCAGATACAAAACCAATATTTACAATCCCACAACTGCACTGGATGCAAAGGGCAGATTTAGGGATAGCTGGTTTCTTTTTATGTGTGATTATCATGCTGGTTATGCCTTTGCCGCCTGTGCTGATAGATCTGTCCATAGCCATTAATCTTACGCTGGCTGTGATGATTATTTTGACTGTTACCTATGTTGTCAAGGCTACAGAATTTTCCGTATTTCCGTCGCTTTTATTGATTACAACCCTGTTTCGTCTATCTATTGAGGTTGCTACCTGCAAGCTTATCCTTTTAGGACAAGGGGAAGGAATAGGGATTGTCAAGACCTTTGGGACATTTGTAGTTGGCGGCAATATAGTTGTTGGGATCATTGTTTTTATCATCCTGACTGTTATTCAACTTCTGGTTATTGTTCGCGGAACTATTCGGGTATCAGAGGTAGCCGCAAGGTTTACCCTTGATGCTATGCCGGGCAGACAGATGGCTATTGATGCTGACTTGAATGCCGGGTATATTACTGAAAAAGAGGCATCTGAAAAAAGGGTTGAGATAAGAAAAGAGGCAGATTTTTATGGTTCTATGGATGGTGCAACCAAATTTGTTCAGGGAGATGTCATTGCCGGTATTATAATTACTGTGATAAATATTGTGGCAGGGCTTGGGATTGGAATTGGGATGAGGGGTGAATCCATGGGAACTGCCTTTGCAAATTATACCACATATACAGTTGGGGCAGCATTAGCCGCTCAGATTCCGGCATTTCTTATCTCAGTTTCAACAGGCTTGCTTGTTTCCCGAACAGCATCAGACCATAATCTGGGCACAGATGTGGTTCATCAGATGACATCTTCGCCCAAGATATTATGGTTTGCCACAGGTATACTTGCCTTTTTCATGCTGACCCCTGTGCCTAAGATTCCATTATTTATCATGATGTGCGGCATGGGTGCTTTAGCCTATATTATGACAGGTGCTCTTAAACTTAGTGAGCAAAAGGCACATGAGGAAAAGAAACAGGATGAAAGGGAAAGGTTGAAAAAGCCTGAAAGTGTTGCAGAATTACTGCAAATGGACCAGATGGAATTAGAGGTTGGGTATGGATTGATACCATTTATTGACCCTGAACAGGGTGGGGATTTGATTGACAGGGTAACGATTATCAGGCGGCAATTAGCCCTTGACCTTGGAATCATTGTCCCACCCATAAGGATCAGGGATAATATCCAATTAAGGCCAAATGGTTATAGCATAAAGATACGGGGGCTTGAGGTAGGAAAGGGTGAGCTGAAATTGGATAAGTTTTTGGCTATGGGACCACAAGGCAGTCAGGTTGAATCCCTGAAGGGTGAGGAAACAAAGGAGCCTATATTTGGTGTGACAGCTTATTGGATAGGTACGGCAGAACGGGAAAAGGCAGAGGCTGCAGGATATACTGTGGCTGATTCGGTCTCCATAGTAGCCACGCATGTAACTGAGCTGATAAGGAAAAATGCCTGTGATCTGCTTGGCCGCCAAGAGGTACAAACCCTTGTTGATACCCTGAAACAAAATTATCCGGCTGTGGTTAATGAATTAATCCCTGCATTGCTTTCTCTTGGTGAATTACAAAAGGTTCTTCACTGTCTCCTTATAGAAGGTGTCTCTATCAGGGATTTATTGACCATATTTGAAACATTGGCTGATTGGGCACCAAGAACAAAGGATATTATCTTTTTATCTGAAAAGGTCAGACAAAGCCTTGCCAGACATATTAGTAAACAATATCAGTCAGAGGATGGCATCCTTTCTGTCATTACCATTGACCCTCAGCTTGAAGAAAAGATAGCAGCCAGTATCAAGACAGGACCTGAAGGGGAACAGCTTAGCCTTGACCCTGGTATATTACAAAAAATATTAGTCTCTGTGCAGGAAATAGTTCGATCCGCAGCAAAACAAAGGCCTGTTATCTTGTGTTCAGCCAGAACACGAAGGCATGTTAAGACATTGATGCTGAGGATATTACCTACTATAGGCGTGATTTCTTATAACGAAATTGGCTCTGATGCGCAGGTTCGATCCGTAGGAACGGTAAATGCAAATTAAAAATTATGAATTATGAATTATGAATGAGGGAGTCAGAATTCAGAAACATCTAAATAGTTACAACGCACATGCCACAAGCAAGTGCAACACTATTTCTGTTATATTGTCAACTGATAATTGGGGATAGCGATCTATATCGTGTCAATCTCATTTACGCAAGAGGAAGAACCACAAAGGGTGTAACTCCTTAAGACGCAACCTCTTGTCAATAGTTCTTCTCATTTGCAATTATCTTGTTATCGCTCACAATTATTTTCACTAAGTGTTTACACCCTTTGTGATTCTTCTCTT
>JAHIZN010000377.1 GCA_018814245.1 bacterium | reverse complement strand
CATCCCCTTTATCCCCTCTATCTCCGTATCCCCCTTCTTACACTACCTGAATAGTTACCTCATATTTTTCTAATCCCTATATCTCCTTATCTCCTCCATAATCCCCCACATCTCCTTTTCTTACACTACCTGAACGGTTACCTTTTCTCTTTGTTACCACCATTATCGTATTACCGCTAATTTCCCAGCCTTCCTATTTCCACTTGAGTCTTTTATGAGATAGATGTAGATGCCGCTTGCTACTTTTTCACCCACAGAGTTGCAGACTTCCCATTTCTTCTTCAACAGCAAGTTTTCTACTCCTATCTCCCACACCAACTCACCAACAATAGTGAAGATTTGGATTGTAGCATTTTCGCTCAAGTGATCAAAATATATCCCATCACCAGGCCCATCAGCATAATACGGATTAGGGTAGACCAATACCTGCTCAAGATTAGGCTCAAAATCAGTCCTTAGCAGGGTATGTGAGGAAGTAATGCTAACCGTCCCTCCCCTTGTATCAGAGATATTAGTTGGTGCGCCTGACTGATTTGCATAGACTACATTATTAAAGGATAAGACTACCTTTCCCTCTCCTATCACCTCAAACAGGATAGTGGCTATTGTTCCTGTGTCATCAACCCCATAATTTGTACCCAGAATAGAGGCAGCAACATTTATGGTGCCAATAGTGGTTGATGTAGAAATAGTTGGTATAAACATTGTTGATTGTCCGGCAGTATTTGAGAGTAAGAAATCACCCTCCTTTGCCCATTTACCATCCTGTTTTACCGGACAAAGTATGCCTGCATCATAAACAAGATCAAAGTTCACTCCATGGAGGTCAACAACCCTATCTGCAATAACCTTGATAGTAAATGTATCCCCCTTGGAAAGGGTTCTCATGGTTTCCATTGGTTCTGTATCTGAATTAAGGTCTACTCCAATATATCCTCCTACAGCAGATGTAATATGTGGGGCAGATAGGACAGGAGCCATTGCATTGCCAGAAGTATTCCAAATTGCAGTAAAAGCAAACATGTCATTGTAGTCAATGTAGCCGTCACGATTAAAATCAGCCTGTTCCATCCATTCTGAATTACCTCTATGAAAATGCCATGCTGTAGCAAAAGCAGACATATCATCGAAGTCAATATAGAAATCACCGTTGAAGTCACCCAGCATGGTAAGAGTTCCACTCACATATTGTATCTCTCCACTTGTAACCGTAATCGTGGATAACCAATCTAAATAACCGGATTTAGTTAATCTAATAGCATGTGTGCCGCTAAGAATATCAGTTATAGTAGCTGGAGTCGTTTGGGTAGTATCTGTCCCATCAAGAAAAATATTGGCTCCAAATGGCACAGAGGTGATACTTAAAGACCCGATCAATGATTGGGTTACCGTACCATTGCTTGTAGTAAAAGGAATGTCGAGATTTAGATGGTTCTTTAATACTACATTATTTAAGGTTAAGCCGGTTTCAGGCAAACCAATATCTAAATACTCAAATTGGATAGTGGCAATGGTACCTGTGCCATTAACCCCAGAAGATGTGCCCAGAATAGAGGTAGAAACAGTTATAGTGCCAATAGTGGTTGATGTAGAAATAGTTGGTATAAACATTGTTGGTTGTCCGGCAGTATTTGATGGTAAAAAGCCTCCCTCCTTTGCCCATTTTATATCCTGTTTTATCGGACAAAGTATAGCTGCATCATAGACGAGGTCAAAGCTTGCTCCATGCAAATCAAGGACATTAGCTGCATTTATACTAACCGTAAAGGTATTTGTCCCATCCGCATAAGTTATGGATGGGTTAACCTTAAATGTACAAACCTGTGTCAATGTCGCATTAATATCAATAGTTGAACCAGCAATAACCGTTGCCGTTCCATACCAATCCTGATAACCAGATAAGGTTAGTTTAATGGCATGTGTTCCTGCTGAGATATTGGCAAATACTTGGGTAGTCACAGAACCAGTATCAGTGCCGTCAAGATAGATTTTAGCACCTGATGAGGGGGTAGAGGTAATAGAAAGAGAGCCGTATTGTAAGGTTGGAGTGCCTTGAAACTCATAAGCACCCATATCGACGATACGGACAATTCTTGGATTGCCGTCTTTGTCGGTTGATGGGATTGCAGGTGCAGTATTTAAGCCTTTGTCTATACAAGGGGAGGAAGAACAGGGATGAAAGTCGGCTGCTCCAATGAATTGAGGATTAACAGAGATGTCATGCGTTCCGATGACACAGTTGTAGTAGTTGTGGGTTGCAGGTGAACCATTTCCCCAAACATCGTTATAGTCTGTTGTTAAAATGCCGGAATTTACACGGATGCCATAATAACTTGAGTTTTTTGTCCCATTCTGGACGATGATATTGTTGTAAACCTTTGGTGATGCAGAGGCACAGAGAATACCACAATAACCATTCCCTGAAATGATATTGTTGGTGATGGTATTCGTAGCACTGAAAGGATAGGAAATATTTTCAAGATAGATACCATTAAATAGGTTATCTTTGATAATATTATTGATTATTAAGGGAGAGGAATTATTACATCTGATACCATGTGCTGAACTATTCTTGATGATAGAGCCTTGAATCTCAGGTGAAGCGTCTTTGCAGTAAATATTGGTATTATAAGCATATCCACCACACTCTACCACTACATTTTTTAAGCTGCTTTCATCATCACTGTAATTATCAAAAAAGATGCTTCTCCAGTAGCCTGCAGTAGGTGTTGCCTGATCAGAGGTAAAGGTGATGGTTCCATCGCTGCCATCAGCTATCAGTTTGCCCTTATCATTAACGCCTGAGCCGCCAATGTATAAGCCCGTGTTCCGTGCAAACCGTATCTCTGTATTTGGTGCAATGAATAGTGTCGGAGTGTCTGTGCCCTTGACAAAGACATTACTTCCAATAACATAAGTTGCCCCATTGTTCACCCATGTTTCAGAGGTATCTATGGTCTCGCCAAGCACATAGATGGAATCAGGATTATTGGCTGAAT
>JAHIZN010000047.1 GCA_018814245.1 bacterium | reverse complement strand
CAAGCTCATCTTTACCTTATTATCGTTGAATTATTCTCCCTAAGATATTTACACCCTTTGTGGCTCTTTCCATATAGCGAGATTGACACGACAGATTGTGCTGCAACAGATTGTAGAGACAGAGAGCAGGCACGGGGGGACTTGCCCCTACGGGCAATTATCGTGAAATTGAGTTTTCACACAGTCTGCAGGGGGTTTGCCCCTACGGGACGGAACATTTGCGTTTGGTGATAGTGGGCTTGATGATAGTCGTGAGGCAGGATAGTGTGCACTACACGCTTGCCTTATTAATGCCCCTGAAGACTTTCTTTGACCTGTTCTGCTTTCTTAGGATACTCAGTATAAACCATTTTTGCACCTATAGTCAATATTCTTTTTTTTCTCTTCAAATAATTTGTTATTTATTTCAAATTCAATTGCTCTGTTATTTCCTCTTTCATGATACAGATGATACTGTATTGCCCTATTTTTTACAGAGGCAAACCTTACCCCACCTGCCTTCTTCAACCTCATTTCCAAATCGACATCTTCTCCAATGCAAGCATGCAGGTAATCTTCATCAAATCCGTTTATTTTCATTAGCAGCCCTTTTTTTACTCCAAAATTTGAGCCTAATATCGATGTATTTCCCTTGCTTCTTATGAACGGGATATAAAATGCTTCTTTTATCTCTTTCTTGCATTCTGCGTTCAAGAGGGCATTAATGGTTCCAATCCTTGAATTTTTTGTTTCTAAGATTTGTTTGGTAATCTTTTTATTCAATCCAACCCTTCTTCCAGTTACGCAATCTGCTAATCTCATAAATTCACAATAACTCTCAATAAATTTATTATGCAAGATACAATCTCCATCTATAAAAACAATAAAATCTGCCTCACTTATCCTTATTGCCCTGTTTAAGAGAATATTCTTTCTAAATCCAACATCTTCATGGAAAATATGTTTTACAGGAAATGGCAGTATGTTTTTCTTTTTTGAAATAAAATCTTTCATTTCTTGCTTTTCACAATCTTCTGAAACAATTACTTCAAAATCCTTAACTGTTTGAAAATTCAGTGAGTCAAGAACTAAATCAAGGAAGTCTATGTTGTTATATACAGAGATTACTAAGGTTATTTTATACATTACTCTTTTCCTGAACAAAACAGTGATTATTTATTACCAAACACACGCCCATAATAAAAAGCCATAACCAGGAAAAGAAGGTAGATTCAAAGCATCCATCAATCACAAATCCTATATATCCTGCCATACATCCCAAGATTATGCCCTTTTGATCGTTAGGTATACTTTTTTTATATGTTTTTACACCAGTTAAAAAGAAAGCACCTAATAAATAGAGAAAAGCTATTAATCCCCCAATCCCTTTTGCTGCCATTTCCTGAATAAAGTTGTTATGGAGATTGTTTCTTATTGGCCATTTGTCGCAAGGAGTCATGTATTTAGGATATTCAATCTCAATACAATCAGCCCCTACACCTGTAAATGGATGGTCTTTAAGCATCTGCCAGCCTATTTGCCACATATATAACCTTTCCTGACCATCATGAGACATGCCTTCAATCTTATCACGAAATACAGTGGAAGCCAAAAAAAGGATGATTAATAAGCAGAAAATAGATAAAGATACATATCTAATCCTTTTTACAAAAAAACCCATAATAGCTATCCCTGCCAGACCCAAATAAGTACTGCGGCTGTAAGTCAAGATGATACTGCTCATTATAACCAGAGCCATGAACCCATTCATTATCCTTAACCATAGAGATTTTCTATAGATAACAAGAACAATCGCAAAAGGGAAGACCATTATTAGAAAAGTAGCTAACGCATTTACTTCAAGAATATAGTGTTCACCAATACTGCTGTAAGCCCTTGCAGCACCATTAATATAGTTAAAAACACCAAAGGAAGCTGTAATGGTAGTAGATATTAGTAAAGCTTGAATCAATGTCAGAAGCTTTTTTTTGTCTTTAATGTTATCTACCATCAGGTAAGGCAAAAAGAAATAGGGTAGTTTTTTTAACATGGTTATGCTGATTGAAGGGTTTATAGAAAAAACAATCGAGATAACACTTATTAGCCAAAAGAAAATGATTGGACAATCCAAGGGGGTGGAGGGCAATTTAACCTCTTTTCTGACAGTCATCAGAATGATCCAGGCTAAAAGAGCAGTGTAGTAACCTATTTCGGTTCCGGAAACAGAAAGGGGAAGCGATAAAACAAAAACAATTAACCCAGCATCTATTATTCGACTACACGAGACTATTGTCTTTTCTCTCACCTTATTGCCTCCATATCACGATCTTGCAACAAAAAATCAACCTCCCCCAAGACATCATCCGGACTGATAGCTTGCACGCACCTTAAATCCCTGCAATTTTGTTTTAAGCAATTATCACAACGAATGCCTTTGTAGATAACCCTATGTTCTCCAGAGATTGGACTTGCCAGCTCAGGTATGGTTGAGGTAAAAAGTGTAACAGTTGAAGTCCCCATTGCTATGGCAATATGTAATGGACCAGTATCCCCTGAGATAAATATATTGCAAGCCTCTGTTAAGGCAGCTAATTGTTTCAGGTTTAATTCAGAGGCAATGCTTGCAGGATTTCTCATCAAGTCTCTGATTTGATAAGCTAATGTCTTCTCTTGCCCTAAATTTTGGATGATAATTACCTTAGCCTTATACCTTTCAATCAGCATGTCGCCAACCTTAGCAAATCCTTCAACCTTCCACCGCTTAGAGGGACAACCTGCTCCAGGATTAATTCCAATGACAAGCTCATTTGGCTTTATGTCAAACATTTTATTGATAAATTTTCTGTCTTCATCTGAGATATACATTATCATATCTTTATTTAGATTATCTTTAATTCCAAGTGGATAAATTTTATCTAATTCTGATTCAATGCAATGCTTTATGGCAGGATCTGGTGTATATAACATATTAAAAAATATCTTTTTCCAATTATTATCCCCCCCAAGCCTATACCTTGCCCCACAAAGACAGGCAAATAATGGGGCTCTGCCGCCATTATAAAGATCAACTACCAGATCGAATTTTTTTCCCCTTAAGTTTTTGATAAATCCAATCTGTTCCTTTAAGTTTTTTGAATTAGTATTTCTTTTTAGGTCAAAGACAAATATCTCATCAATATCAGGATTCCCCGATATTATCTCGCAGCCATGAGGTTCTGCAATTACAGCTAAATAACTATCAGGATACCTCTTGCGTATGGCTCTAAAAACAGGGGTAGTAAACAAAACATCACCGATTAACCCCCATCTTATGAGTAATATTCTTTTGAATTCAGGAAGTAACACAATCTTTGCTCCTAATCTTCATTTCTTCCGTATTCTGCAATCACTTGACAGTATTATAAACTATAAGCCAATATAAGTCAATCAAAAATTCAGGACAGACTGAAACTCCGACATAAGGACAGTAATTCTAAATAGGTCATAACACTTACTCTACCAAGGGGTTGGGAATAATCTCAATATATTTTCCAAAAAGTTATATAGAATGCATTCCCTTGTAATGTATGCAATCATATATGTT
>JAHIZN010000376.1 GCA_018814245.1 bacterium | reverse complement strand
ATGAAGGAGATAGGGAGATAATAGATTATTGGTAAATATTTGAGTATCAAGTTATCCCCAGCTGGCAGGGGTAGGGTGGTGAATATCTTATTAACATTACACAAACAAGGCAGAAACCCAATGCTTTGATCTTACCCATCCTCTTTATCTCCTCTATCTCCGTATCCCCCTTCTTACACTACCTGAATAGTTACATAATAATTTTAATAAGTGAATCCAAACAAAAATAATCGCATAAATCACGCAGATTCTTTTATCCTGACTCCTGAATTCTGTATTCTTGCCTTAAGTAATTGCTTCTGAGATTATAACAAAATTGTGCTTATTTGGCAACAAGTCTAATGGTTTCTAATTGCAGGGGTGTAACATGTTGAGAATAACTTTAATCATAACAGGGCTGTTAATTATCCTTCCCTCAATGGTAGTGGCTTCCTCTGCCAGAGATGCTGTCTCTCTGGATAAAAAATGGGGGATAGGAATTAATTATCCTGGTTTGGGTCTGAAATATAAGATAAATTCTAAAAATACCGTTGAGATCAGGACACAATTAGAAAAGGATATTTTTATCATTGGATCAAGGTATTATTATAATTTTAGCCTCAAAGACAAACTTGTTCTTTTTTGTGGTGGAGAAGCAGATCATTTAAGATTTAAGGGAAGGGTTTCAGAGGGCGCAGGCATTGCTATTCTTGCTTTTATTGGTGGTGAGTATCTGACTACACCTGATTTTGGGGTAAGTTTAGACATAGGACCTGCCTGCCTTAGCCTAAAAGACAGGGATACAGGTGAAATGGAAAAGGGCATTGATTTTGTCTTGAACCTTGGGTTGACATATTACTTTGGAGGTAATAAATGAGGATAAAATACTCATGCCTTTGGAAAACACAAAATGGGTTTGGCAGCGGCAACCGGCTATTCGCCCTTACAGATGAATCTCCTCTTCGTACCTTCATGTCCTCCAGCCTTCGTGCTCTTTGCCCTGTGCTTCTCCGTGTCTTTGTGATCCTGTGTCTTTGTGGCGTTGTATTTCCCAATATTAGCTATGCTGGATTCAGCATCGGCTTGCCAGGTGTAATCAAGGAACGAATAGAAAAACTTGACCAAAGAATAACAGACCAACCATTAATCAGCAGACTTACGGCTGAACCAACAATACTTGTTCCATGTGGCACATCTACTATCATATGTACAGCTATTGACTCAAACAATGATTCACTAATCTATACATGGACGGCTAATGCCGGCACAATTACTGGCAACAGATCACAGGTTGTCTGGACAGCACCACTGCCATCGGGCACATATTCCATTATTTGTAAGGTAACTGATAACAAGAACAGAACAGACAGCAGGACTGTAAATGTGGTGGTTGCAAACCAATCACCAGTGATAAATAATCTCACAGCAAACCCAACAGATGTTGCCCCGACTGGCACATCCACCATCACCTGCACAGCCTATGACCCAAACGGTGATACTTTAACCTATACATGGACATCTGGCACTGGTACGATTCTTGGTAATAGCTCGCTTCTTGCATGGATTGCCCCACAACCAGTTGGAACATATACTGTTAGCTGCCAAGTATCTGACAACAAGGGTGGAATTGCTCAAAGGGATATACAAATTGTGGTTGTAATGGGTGTAAATCACTTGCCAAGGATGGACAGCCTTACAGCAAACCCAGCAATGCTTGCACCAGCTGGCACATCTGCTATTATTTGTAATGCCTATGATTCGGATGTCGATGCCCTGATTTATACATGGATATCTGACACCGGCACGATTCTCGGCACTGGTTCACAGGTTGTCTGGACTTCACCGCTGCCATCCGGCACATATTCTGTTAGCTGTGAGGTATCTGATGGCAGGGGTGGAATAAGCCGTGGAAGCGTAAGTGTAGCTGTCATAAACCAGTTGCCAGTAATTAACAGCCTTACAGCAAATCCAGAAATGCTTGCACCAGGTGGCACATCTTTCATCACCTGCACAGCCACTGATCCAAACAACGATACTTTTGTTTACACATGGACATCTGGCACTGGCACGATTACTGGCACCAACTCACAGATTGTATGGACTTCACCACTGTCATCCGGCACATACTCCGTCACCTGCGAGGTATCTGATGGCAAGGGTGGAATTGCTCAGAGGGATGTACAGGTGGTGGTTGTGATGGGTGCAAATCAGCCGCCAGTAATTGGCAGCCTCACAGCCGTACCAACAACGCTTGCACCGGGTGGCACATCCACTATTACCTGCACAGCCACTGACCCAAATGGTGATCCTTTGGGCTACACATGGACACCTGACGCCGGCACGATTCTTGGCACAGGCTCACAGGTTGCATGGATAACACCACTGCCATCTGGCACATATTCCGTCACTTGCTCGGTATCTGATGGCAAGGCAGGAACAAGCAGCAACAGCGTAAGCGTAGTGGTAACAAACCAGCCGCCGGTAATTGGCAGCCT
>JAHIZN010000375.1 GCA_018814245.1 bacterium | reverse complement strand
TGGAAAGGAAAAGATAAAGACCATTGCCATAGTTTCTGGTGGGGCAGCAGAATTGGTGACAGATGCTGTCAATAAAAATGTGGATCTTTTTATCACTGGTGAGTCAAAGCTTTCTTCTTATTATATAGCCAAAGAGGGTAAGATTAATGTTATCTTTGCCGGGCATTATGCTACAGAAACTATTGGTGTTCAGGCTCTTTCAAAGGTCATTTGCGAACAATTCAGTGTTGAATGTGAGTTTGTGGATCTGCCAACAGGGTTTTAGGAATTCAGGAGTCAGAATAAGAGTAATTGCTCAATAACCTGTGGATTTTGCAAACCACGAAGAAAAATTTGTTCACCACAGAGACACAGAGTTCGCTGAGAATCGTTGAAGAAAAAAGAGCTGTGAGCTTACTTCCACAATTACAACGAAACTGTCATTCCTGCCCCTGCATTCACAGGGGTAAACTCCTGCAGGAATCTCCTCTTTTTAGATTGCTTTATCGACACTATCTCCTTATCCCTCAAGTAATTGCCACAGAATATTGAGCAGTTACCACCTATCCAACTGAAACAGTTGACCTGCATTTGTTGTAGTCATCTCTATCACCTCTTCTGCATTCAACGATAGAATCTCTGCAACTTTTTCAGCAACGAATCGGACATAAGCAGGTTGATTTCTTTTGCCGCGATAGGGGTGCGGTGTCAGATAGGGACAATCTGTTTCCAATAAAAGACGATCTCGCGGGATAAAATTTATTAACGGGGCAGTCGTTGATTTGTTAAAGGTAACCGTTCCAGTGATGGAGATATAAAAACCCAGGTCCAGCCCTGCCCTTAATACCCCCATATCTCCGGAAAAGGCATGAAGCACCCCTTTCTCAGGCTGTTCTTCTCTCAATATTTGCAAGGTATCTTCGTGTGCCTCACGACTGTGAACAACTATGGGCAGACTCATTTCCTTTGCCAATCCAATAAATTGTCGAAAAACTGTCTGTTGAATGTTTTTTGGGGACAGCATTCGATAGTAATCCAGACCAATCTCACCAATAGCCGCTACCTTTTTGTGTCTGGCTAAATCAACAAATTCCTTCCAAATATCCTCATTTAAGGTAGAGGCATCATGGGGATGTAATCCTACAGCAGCCCAGATAATATCATGAGCCTCAGCTAATTCAACAGACCCCTTGCTGGAGGCTAAATTTGTGCCAACATTAATAATTGAACAAAGTCCAGAAGCCTGAGCATCCTGTATTATCTGTTCACGATCAAGGTCAAAGCTGCTATCGTCCAGATGAGCATGAGTATCAATAAGTCCCATTTGTGCCAACCTCCTGTAAATTTAGGTAGTGTCTGAATTAGGCTAAATATTAGTTGTGTTGACAATCAGAAGCAGGGACAAGGGGGTAGACCCTGCAGCTACATCTCTTTTTGTAGCTGCGACCTGCCAGAGGTGCTACCTCCTTGTGGTCGCTTATTAGCTTATAAATGAGGAATGTTTTCCCTATCCACCAAGAGTTAGCTATTTACAGACACTACCAAAATTTACCATATTATATCATATTTATGGCTGTTGTCAAGATTTTTGAGTTGCTCTGATATATAGAAAAAATTTGACACCTTCTCAATTTTCTGGTATAATAAAAGCAGTGAGGTGGAAAATAGGATGAATAATACAATAAATGCCAGTGATGCTGCTTCAAGGATTGATAAGCTAAGAGAGCTTATCCGTTACCATGATTATAGATATTTTGTAGAGGCATCACCTGAAATTTCAGACTATGAATATGATCAATTGATGCATGAACTGATACAACTCGAAGACAACCACCCTGAGCTTATCCGTGAAGATTCACCATGCAGGCGGGTAAGCGGCCAGCCATTAAAAGAATTTACATCATTTCCTCACGCCATGCCTATGTTAAGTCTGGATAATACCTATTCTTATGACGATCTGCGGGCTTTTGACAATCGAATAAAAAAGGGGCTGGGTAAAAAAGAAATAGAGTATGTGGTTGAGCTAAAGATTGATGGGGTAGGAGCATCCCTAATCTATCGTCAGGGAATATTTCAACAAGGACTAACCCGTGGGGATGGGGTAATGGGTGATGATATTACCCTCAATCTACGGACAATTCATGCTATTCCTTTAAGGCTGAATGAGCCAGAGGATATTGAGGTTCGGGGAGAGGTTTACATGCCTGTTAAGGGATTTGAGGGGTTTAATGATTCAAGAATTGCCAACAAAGAGGCACCCTTTGCCAATCCGCGAAATGCCGCAGCAGGCTCTCTCCACTTGCTTGATCCTGCATCGGTTGCAAAACGGCCATTAAGCATCTTTGTCCATTCATTGGGATATGTGCCTGATTGGACAATTTCAACCCATGACAATACCCTTAATCGGCTTGAAGAGCTTGGATTTGTAATTAATCCATACCGCAAGCTGCTGATTGGAATAGATGAGGTGATTAAGTATTGTCAGGAATGTGAACAATTAAGGACAAGTCTGGGGTATGAAATTGATGGTACGGTAGTCAAGGTAAACTCACTTGAGTTTCAAAAACAGCTTGGATCAACGAGTAGAAGCCCCCGTTGGGCAGTGGCGTATAAATTTACAGCACAGCAGGCAACAACACTATTAAAGGATATTATTGTTCAGGTTGGCAGGACAGGTGCATTAACCCCTGTGGCTATTCTGGAACCTGTTGAGGTTGCCGGGGCAAAAATATCCAGAGCCACGCTTCATAATGAAGACGAAATAAAAAGAAAGGATATTCGGATAAATGATTTGGTAGTTATCGAGCGAAGCGGGGATGTTATCCCTAAGATTGTAGGCGTGCTTCCTGATGCTATAAAAAGTGGACGAAACACACCCTTTGTCTTCCCTTGTACCTGTCCAGAGTGTGGAGCAATTATTGTCAAACCTGAGGGCGAGGCAAGGTCGTTCTGTACGGGTATAAATTGTCCTGCTCAACGCCAGCGGCGAATTGAGCATTTTGCCTCAAGAGGGTGTATGAATATCGAGGGTATGGGCACAAGCGTGGTAAAACAGCTTCTTGAAGAGGGAATAATTGAGGATATTTTGTCCATTTATACCCTGAAGGACTCTTTCTGCAGGCTCGAAAGGCTTTGCTCCCTTGAGGGTTGGGGAGATAAATCCATAGAAAATCTTCTGGCAAGCATTGAAGAAAGCAAGGCAAAACCTTTTGATCGATTGATAAATGGATTGGGAATCCCACAGGTAGGCTCTAAGATGTCTGCAGTACTGGCTGAACATTTTGGATCATTAGAAAATGTGAGCTATGCAACCAATGAAGAGTTATTAAGCATACCAGACATTGGACCCAAAACAGCCCTGTGTATAGCTGCCTTTTTCTCTCAGGAACAAACCAAAAGCCTTCTTGCATCCCTCAAATCCATTGGAATCAATAAGGAAAATGTCAAGACTGCTGCAATTGACAATGAATTTTCAGGCAATGAGTTTGTAATTACCGGCACACTTCCCAATCTCTCAAGGGCTGAGGCAGCAGAGATTATCCAGAAACTTGGTGGAAAAATATCTGACCATGTCTCTAAAAAGACATTTGCCCTGATTGCAGGCGAAAAGCCGGGTTCTAAGCTAAAGAAAGCTCAGGAATTAGGGATACGAATAATGAAGTGGACAGACATTGAAGATAAATTGTAACTATTCAGATGTGTACTAAAGGAGAAAAAGGAGGAAATGGAGAAGATTAATAGGAGTCAGAATTCAGGAGTCAGAATATTCTTAATCATGGATTCTCTCCATTTCTCCCTTTTCCCCAATTCTCCTTTATTACACATCTGAATAACTGAAACTCCGACATAAGGACAGCAACCCTCAGCAAGCTGTAACATTTACCCTGCCAAAGAGTTAGGAATAATCTCAAAATATCTTCTCAAGGGTTATATGGAGTGCATTTTCTTGGAATACATACAATTATGTTGAGATTGATTATGATGTCGATTATCAGGACAGTCTTTAAG
>JAHIZN010000046.1 GCA_018814245.1 bacterium | reverse complement strand
TTTTCCTTCACTTTCTTCTTCCTCATTTTTAATTTTTAATTCATAATTTTTAATTTGTTACTTATACTTCGTAACATCCGGCTCTTTTGTCAACCCCTTAATATCATATATCATCTTATCCCGATTATAACAGGCCATCTCATAACAGCCAGTCATACGAATGGCATCCCTTGGACATGCGTCCACGCATAATCCACAGAATATGCACCTTGATATATCAATAACATAACTTGACACCATTTTATCACACCCTCCTGCATCAGGCTCATCCATTGGCACGCATGTCAGCTTGATTGCCTCAGCCGGGCAATGCCTGGCACATAACCCACAGCCAACACACAATAGGTGTCCACTCTCATCCACATTCAGCCTCTGCAACCCGCGAAACCCTTCTGCCACAGGTCTTCTTTGGGTTGGATACTGAATAGTCACTGACGGCATAAAAAGGTGTTTGAATGTTACAAATAAGCCGCGAATCAACTCTATAATGGCTGTAACAAAACCTACCTTTAGTGTATATTGTTTCATATCAATAACTCCAAAATCTATCAATTAATCAGCTTCTTCCACGAATTCGAATTCTATGCACCTCTACCAACAACAATTTCCCAACATAGTCATCCATAGAAGGATGTTCAGAAAGATACATCTTTAATCGTTGCATGATACGAGAAATAAGCTCTGGGTGATTCCTCACTTGAATACTGATAATCCCTTTGTATTTACTCGGCGAATAGGTAATGATGTCAACGAAATCTCCATTAAGCGAAATCAAAATAGCATCAAGCTCCTGAGCAGTCGCAATCACTCGATCATCCGGTGAATTTATCGGGATATGATTACGCAATGGGAATACCTCGTATCCCTGCTCACGAAGAAAATGGATAATATACATCGGCACACAGTGATCGGCAAAAAATCGTAAGGCAGTCATGCCGCTATCTCAAATTCTGCCAAATCACGGGCATAATCAAGACATGCCGCAATCTGATCAGCCGTGAGATCTGGTAATTCTTCAATAATCTGCTGAATGCTGTATCCAGCTGCGAGATATCCTAATATCAGACTAACCGGAATTCTTGTCCCTTTCAGACAAGGCTTTCCATGAAGGATATCTGCTGTGCTGCTAATGTGGTTTTTCCATGTTATTGGCATACACTATTGTTTTCCTTTTTGAACTAATATTGCATTTAAGTGCCTACCCTCTCCACGCTTCCCCTAACCGCTATCATCTCTTTCCCAAACAAGCACATCACATTAACCGTTGGGTAGACATGAACAACCCCAACCCCATCCGGCACATCATGGCTTATCCTTAGCCTTAGCTCAACGCTTGCATTCTTAGAGGAAACAACAACCATATCCCCATCCCCTACCCCAAGTCTCAAAGCCTCATCCATGCCTATCTCAATACAAGCCTCCCCTATCTCAAGCAGGCTTGGACTCCATGAACCAAGCGAACCAGAATAAAGGTGGGATGGCGAGGATACCAACAATAGCTTGCCCTCATCTGCCAGAGGGGCTCCCTCTGCCAGGGGTGCTACCCCCTCTATCCCCTCACACTCAACCGGGATAAATTTACCCTTCCAAGTATCAAGTGAGAATTGGGAGGCAGGAAGTGGGAAATGGATACCCGCTATCTCCTGTCGCACATCTGACGGCACATCATAACCAAGCCGTTTGCATAGGTCAGCAAATATCTCAAAGTCAGACCTGCTTTCACCCACACAGGGTAATATTTTCTTAAACCCCTGGATTCTTCGTTCCAGATTTGTATATGAACCCTCTTTTTCAGCAAAGCTGCAGGCTGGCAAAACCACATCAGCCAACTCAGCCGTGGGGGTCATAAACATATCATGAACAACAAGAAATTCCAAGCCATCCAGTACACTTGCTACATCAGACAATGGATATGTCAATATCGGATTTTCACCAACAATATACATAGCCTTTAGCCTGCCAGGCTCAAGCATCTCCATTGCCTTAAGCCCTATTTTATTCACAGGCATATACCCGGGCAGGAAGAATGGCACACAACCCATATCGAGTGCCCCTTGTGAATTATTCTTTTCTGGCAGGATATACACCCCAGCAGATTCCTTGCCAATATTCCCGGTAACTAATGCCAGATTGCTTGCTGCCAGAGCAATATCCCTGTCATTTCCGACCAATCCCATACCAGCAGCAACAATAATACACGCCCTTTCTGCCTCTGCATAAGCCTTGGCTGCCAGTTCAAGTTCATGCGGCTTAACACCACATATCTCTTCCACATATTCGGGTGTATATTTTTCTATTGATACATGCAGCCTGTCTAAGCCATATGTCTTATTATTAACAAAGGTTGTATCAGCCAACTCAAGGCTGATTATTCTGTTTATAATTCCATTAATCAAAGCAACATCTGTGCCGGGCTTATAGATAAAGTTAGCCTGTGCCTGACGGCTGAGCAGTGTCCTTTTATTGTCTGCCACAATCAGGCTTGCCCTGTTTCGATTAACAGCCAGGTTTACCTCTATCCTGACATTTGGGTGTGTCTCATTGAGATTAGCCCGAACCAGCAGGATAGCATTTGCCTTTCTGATTTCATGCAGGGAATTGGTTGAGCCAGCATTCCCAAGGCTTTCTTTTAATGCCAGCAACCCTTGATACCTGCCGCCATGGTCAATATTATTCGTTCCTATCCCCTGACGGATGAGTCGCTGGAATAGATACAACTCTTCATTTGTCAATCTCGCAGAGCCAAGACCGCCAATTGAGGCTGCCTCTGATACAGCCTTTATCTCATTAAGCTTAGTTACCACAAGCCCCAGAGCCTCATCCCATCCAACCTCTTCAAATGTGCCATTCTTTTTAATAAGCGGTTTTTTCAACCTCTCAGGGCTACCCACAAACTCATACCCAAACCTTCCCTTGGAACAGAGGTTCCCCTCATTTATTCCAGCCTCATAATCACCTGTAACCCGCTGTATCTCATTGTCCTTAATTCCAAGTACGAGTGAACACCCATTTGAGCAAAAGGGACAAAGGGTTGTCTCATCTTTTAGATCCCAGACTCGTGTTTTATACTTAAACATTTTTGAGTTCAATGCCCCAACAGGACAGACCGAGATGCACTGTCCACAAAATTCACACTCCATTGGCCTGTCAAAATCCGTACCAATGTATGCCTTTATCCCTCGATTAATAAAGCTAATCTCCCCTACCCCCTGTACCTCATTACAGATTCGGACACACTTACCGCAAAGGATACACCTGTTCATATCCCGTTCTATCAAGGGCGAGCACCGTTCTACAGCCTTTTTAACCGATTTCATCTTGTAGGGATTATCCACCACGCCATATTCATATACCAATTCCTGCAGCATACACTCCCCTGCCTTATCACACACCGGACAATCAAGGGGGTGTTCTGCCAGAATAAGCTGAAGCTGTGCCCTGCGAGCATCGATAATCTCCGGGCTACCCGTTATAACATCCATCCCCTCTCTAACCGGATTAAGGCAGGCTGGGATCAATGACTTGCGACCCTTAAGCTGAACAACGCACATACGGCAGGCACCAAACCCAATCAGCCGCTTGTCTGCACACAATGCAGGTATCTTTATTCCAGCCTTTTCTGCTGCCTCAAGGATCATGGTTCCTTTTGCAACCGTTATTTGTTTTCCATCAATTGTTAGTGTTACCATTTCTTCCTCATTATCGTTAAAAAATACATTACTGGTCATACCCCATCTGAGAGGGCAACCACAGGGGGTTGCCCCTACAGTATCCCCGCTGTTTTTAATACCTCTGCAAATCGCGGCTCAACCCTTGCGTATCCCTTTAATACCTTCCACAAAACGACCCTTTCATCCTCAAACCCCTGTTCTAATTCCTTCGTCTTTCTTACAACCGGTGTAATAGCCGTGCGTCTATCCCACATTACATATCCCATCATAGCCAGCAGCCCACAGATTAAGGTTATAATCCCACCAAGGATTACATATACCAAACCCCTTAAATCCGCTATATCACCCTTCAATTCATTTTTTAAGTCCGACATATTACCCTTTAAATCTGCCATATCACCCTTCATTTCACTTCTTAAATCATCTATTCTTGTATTCATTGCTGTCATTTGCGTCTCAAGTCGTGCAAACCGTTCAATATTTCCCTCATCTCTTTGACTATTTTGGGCTTGAGCCGCAAAAGAACCTGTCAATAGAAATATAAACACTATGATTATGATGTGTAATTTCCTCATCTTTTGCTCCCCTACAATCAGGGCAACCACAGGAGGTTGCCTCTACAGCATACCTGCGGTTTTCAATACCTCTGCAAACCGTGGTTCAACCAAGGCGTATCCCTTGAATACCTTCCGCAAAACAACTCTTTCATCATCGAATCCCTGTTCTAATTCCTTTGTTTTCCTTACAACCGGTGTAATAGCCGTGCGTCTATCATACATGACATATCCCATCATAGCCAGCAGCCCACATATCAAGGTCATAATTCCGCCAAGGACGACATATATCAAATCCCTTAAATCCGTTATATCACCCTTTAATTCACCCTTCAAATCATCTATCCTTGTATTCATTGCTGTCATTTGTATCTCAAACTTTGAGTCCATCGCTGTCATCCGTGCCTCAACCCTTGCATCCATCGCTGTCATCTGTGTCTCAAGCCGTATCAGCCGTTCAATAATCTCCTCATCTCTTTGACTATTTTGGGCTTGAGCCGCAAAGGAGCCTGCCAGTAGAAATATAAATGTTACGATTATAATGTGTATCATCCTCATCTTCATTTGCTCCCCTACAATCAAGGCAACCACAGAGGGTTGCCCCTACATATTGGGTGGGCAGACACATAGGTCTGCCCCTACTAATCAATCGCATCAAACCTACAAACTGTTACACACGACCTGCACCTTGTACATTTTTCCCTGTCTATAACAGCCTTCTGCTTCTTTTCCCAAATAACTGCACTTGATGGGCAAGCCTTAAGGCATAATCCGCACATCTTGCATTTTTCCTCATTTACCTCAAATTTTATCAGGTCAACACAAACCTTTGCCGAACATCTTTTTTCTCTGATATGGCTATCATACTCATCCTTGAAGTAACGAATGGTTGAGAGCACTGGATTGGCTGCTGTTTTACCCAAGCCGCAGTGTGATGTATTTTTTATATGCTTGCCAAGCCTCTCTAAAAATTCAACATCCCCTTCCTGTCCCCTGCCGGCAACAATATCCTCAAGCTTATTAAGCATAACCCTTAAGCCAATTCGGCATGGTGTACACTTTCCACAGGATTCATCCACTGAAAAGTCTGTAAAAAACCGTGCTGTATCAACCATACAGGTAGCATCATGCATGACAACCACACCGCCAGAGCCCATCATTGCCCCGGCCTCGGTGAGTGAATCAAAGTCTATTTTTACATCAATCAAGCTCTCCGGGATACACCCACCGGATGGTCCGCCAAGCTGAGCTGCCTTGAATTTTCGTTTATCTGAAATGCCGCCGCCAATATCAAAGACCAATTCCTTCAGGCTGGTACCCATAGGCACCTCAACCAGACCCACATTATTTATTGCCCCGGTCAAGGCAAATACCTTTGTTCCCTTACTCCCCTCGGTCCCCATAGAGGCAAACCATGCCCCGCCGTTAAGGATAATCTGCGGCACATTGGCAAAGGTCTCTACATTATTCAGGTTGGTTGACTTGCCCCATAAACCCTTTTCTGCTGGAAATGGCGGCTTTGGCGTTGGCATACCTCGCCTGCCCTCAATAGAGGCAATGAGTGCTGTCTCTTCACCGCAGACAAAGGCACCTGCACCAGGGTATATCTCTATATCAAAATTAAAATCAGTTCCAAGGATATTCCTGCCAAGCAAGCCATACTCTCTTGCCTGATCAATGGCAATATTCAATCTATGAATAGCCAGGGGATACTCTGCCCGCACATAGATATACCCCTTTTCTACTCCGCCAATAGCATAGGCTGAGATAGCCATACCCTCTAAGACAGCATGCGGGTCAGCCTCTAAGACAGACCTATCCATGAATGCCCCGGGATCACCCTCATCACCATTGCATACGGTATACTTTGGAAAATTCTTATACTTTCGACACTCCTCCCACTTCTTCCCGGTTGGAAATCCGCCGCCGCCGCGACCCCTGAGACCAGAGGCAATCATCTCATTAATAACATCCTCCGGACTCATATCGGTCAATACCTTAGATAGTGCCATATACCCGTCACGGGCAATATACTCATCAATCTTCTCGGCATCAATCAAGCCGCGATTTCGTAACGCACGCAATACTTGATGCTTGAAGAACGGAATATCTCTCATTAGTGGAACAGCCTCTTTTTCTGCTGGCGGGATATACATTAATTCCTTTACAGGCCGCCCCTTCAAAAAATGCTCTTCTACTAATAATGGTATATCTTCTGGTTTAAGGGAATGATAAAATATACCCTCTGGATAAACCACAAACAATGGACCCTTAGCACAAAACCCGTTACAACCAGTTAAGGTTATCTGGATTTCATTCTCAAGACTCTTTTTTCGTAATTCATCTTCTAATGCTATTTTTATCTTTTGTGCACCACAGGCAACACAACCTGTACCAGCACAAATCAATATATTAGCCCGAAATTGCGTCATTTTCCCTTCTCCATCATAACTGCTCAACAATCTATGGCAATTCTTTCTTTTCAGATTAACCGCTCAGATTAACCACAAAGTACGCAGAGTTCGCTAAGAAAAAAATCTTTGTGTTCTTTGCGGTTTCTTTGTGCCCTTTGTGGTTATCTGTCGTTCCCCTGCTAATTGCTGACCTATTTTTTTCAGATTCACTCTTTCGCGATTTCGAGATTCGCAATTCACTTAAACAGGATATGCCGCAGGATACTTAAGCAATTACTTTTTCTCTAATAGGTTGCTTCATTACCAATCCCTAAGGCATATTCTTCTACAATCTTACCATCAATAATATGTTCTAAAAGTATCTTCTTTATCTTCTCACCATCTAAATTAACATATTTCACTGGTGATTTTTCTGCTAATTCAACGGTTGCCATTGGCTCACGACTACATAACCCGGCACAACCAGAGGTAACAATAGTAACATCTGTAATATTTTGCCGGGTGATTTCATCTATCAAGGCAGACATTACCTTTCTTGCCCCTGAGGCAATTCCACAGGTACCCATATGAATTGTCACCTTAGCCCTAAACCCGCCTTCACGCAATGTTGCTGTAGCCTGATAATTTTCCTTAATCTTTTTCAAATCCTCTATGGTTAATTTTGGCATCTTTTATTACCCTCTCCCCTTTATCAAAGGCTTTTTGAATAGCCTTTATTACTTCAGGATGATCTATAGGCACATTTTCTAATTCTACTTTTATCCTTCTGGTATCTAAGGAATAATCCAATCTATCCTTTTTATGCTTATATAAAAAATCTACACTTGGATTACCTGCAATCAGAACAACCATAGTTTCTGTCATATTTCCCAATGGCTTACGATCAACATGACTATACTTAAAGGTTGCAGTAACCTTAGTCCCTTTTCCGTGTTTAGAAACTATCCTTAATTCCCCTTCTGCCTCTTTGGCTGACTGAGCAAGGAGGGGTAACCCTAATCCAACCTGATGTACTGTTTTAGTGGTAAAGAATGGGTCAAAGGCATCCTTTATTATCTCTTCTGTCATCCCCTTACCATCATCACTTATTTCAACTATCAACAAATCCTTGTGTTTGTCTTCAATAATCTGTATCTTAACCCTTTTCGCCCCTGCACAGATAGAATTTTCTACTATATCCATGATATGTAAAGAAATGTCTTCCAATCCTACCTGCTCCACAATACAAGGTGTTTTAATCATTCAGCCATCAACTATCAGCAAAAAGGTAACTGCTCAATAACCTGTGGATTTTGCAAGCTACGAAGATTGCCATGATGTAGAGACAGGTCTTTAGACCTGTCTCTACTTCCACAATTGCGAGCGAAAAAGAGGTAGCACCTCTGGCAGGGAAAGAACCACAAAGGGTGTAAATATTGGTGGTGTCTCCCTTTTCTCCATTATCTCCCTATCTCTCTATTCTCTATCCCACTATCTCCTAAGAATTGCGAACAATAACGATAGCAAGGTAACCGCAAATAAGAAGAGCCCGATAATGGTTTATTTCTTAGAATTTACACCCTTTGTGGCTCTTTCTCTGTATCTGTTCTTGCTGTCTGAATAGTTACTGTTGCTTTCAACCTCTTGCGAATTGCCACAGGATATTGAGCAGTTACGCAAAAAGCAAAGGATCATAAAATCAAGATATGAAATATTCCTGACTTTACACCTTACCCCATAATGTCTTATATCCCCTGCTGACGAAGGTAAGGGGTGATGTACTGAAGGGGGCAGCACCCATGGAAACTAACAGCTGATAGCTGAACACTTACCATATTACCATGAAAACTGTCTATTTGTCAACCAAAAATCTGCCCCCTTGCCCTTTCAAAGCAAGCTCAATCTCTTTCAGTGTTGGCAGTTCTAACAAAAATTGAGTAAAGCTCTTACCAATATCTAATAAATTATGGGCATCAGAGCCTGTAATAAAAGAATTACGACCATGGAACCTGTCTTTTGCTTCCTCAAGGGTAATTTTTGATGAAATCTCAAAACCATCTAATCCTGAATCAGGAGGGATAAAGCCTAATTGGCCAATAATCCCAAAGCCCTCACGATCAATATGGCTTGCTACAGCTATTCCCTCAAATGAATGAATTTTATCTACCAATTCATTGATAGATAGCCCTGTAGCATCTATCAATAAGCGTTGATTAAAACCTATTATTTCATCAATTTCATTTACAACTACCTGTTCTCCGAAGACCTCCGTACAATTTGTCCCGGTTGTCAAATTATCATATACAATATCCTGAAATTTTAAGAGTTGCTCATCATCAGCAAAGAAGGCTAAGATATGCACCTCTTCCCTTGAGGTTACCTCCATCCCGCCTATAACAACTAAACCCTCTTTTTCCCCTATTTTTTTTGTCACCACAACATTTTCAGCTGAGTTATGGTCACTTATTCCAATAATATCCAACCCCTTAAGCTTTGCCTGTCTTACAATAGCCCTTGGAGTCATCTCCAACTGAGCACAAGGTGACAGGCAGGTATGGATATGGAGATCTGCCTTAAACAACCGGGTCATTCTTAATACCAAGCTGGTAAAGCCTTCCTGCCAACTCAAAGGTAGATAAATTACTTACCAGAATAGAAACATTTTCATGGATGGCTTTTTGTAAAGTATCTTCCTCTGGCTGACGGCCATTAACAAGGATAACCCCTGCCAGCTCCTTTAATGTTGCCACAGCTACAATATTCTGATGCATCTGCAAGGTAATCCAAACATCTCCCTTTTGAGCATGGGCAATGACATCAGATAAAAGGTCAGAGGCATAACCGCCTGTAACCTGATTAGTTAGGGATCCTGCTGCTGATTTAATCTCTAAATTTAACCTTGAAGCTATTTCTTGTAATTCCATTGGCTGTTCCCTACCTCGGACATGCTAAAATCATCCAATCTGTGCAATTAGAAACAGGGAATATATCCGCAGATTACGCAGATTATCGCAGATTAAAGATAATTGCCAGAGATGCTCTCCTCTGTAAGACAAATTCAACGACTAATGGTGTTCGGTGAACCTGTAGAGACACAATATCTTGTGTCTCTACTGCTATATGCCTTTCAGATTTTTCCCCCATCTCATCTGTAATCTGTGAAATCTGCGTAATCTGCGGATTAAATCCTAATTGCACAAGTCGAAATCATCCACTACAGATATCCCCACTGACAGAGCCTGCCACTGCGAATGCAGGGGGAGCAATGAAAAGAAAAACATCAATTATATATTTTTCACCAAGAATTGCTGTTAAATTACATATTAAAGACCATTTTCACTCGAGGTCCTTTCCCTACCCTTGAATTTATTTCCAGAGTATCTGCACATTTTTGGATATTATTTAACCCCAGCCCTGCACCAAATCCCATTTCTCTAACCCATTCCGGAGCAGTAGAGAATCCAATTTCCATGGCCTGTTTTATATCTGGTATTCCAGGTCCACAATCTATAGCATTTATCCTGATCTGATGCGGCTGGATATTTGCAACGAATTGCCCCTTATCTGCAAATATCACCATATTCATCTCTGCTTCATAACTTGCCACTACTATTCTGCGTACAATAGAGGGATGAATACCTAATCTGGTAAGTGTTTTTTTTAGACCGCTTGATGCCTCTCCAGCCTGCTTAAAATTATTTCCCACCACATAGTAGTGTAATACAATATCTATTTTATTAGCTACGATGTCGTCAAATATATGACTTGCCCGAAATTGCTTAATCTCTTCTGTATGATATTCACTCTCTAATCTTTCTAACAACCCGTGAACAATATCACCCTTGGTAATAATTCCCACTAACCGGCCATCTTGCCTCGAAACAACTGGAAATCTTCCATAATTGGACATATCAAACTTCTCAATCGCATGAACAAGAGAGTCATCATCGTATAAAACCTCTACATCCTTAGTCATCTTTTCTGAGACAGAAACAGTTATCTCACCAGAGGCTAAGCAATTAATCACATCTTCAATACTAATTATTCCTAATAATTTGCCCTCATCTACTACTGGTGCCCCTGAAATTCGTTTCTCACGAAGAATATTACGCAAATCACCAATTGAATTATTTGGTTTAACTGCAATAACCTCTTTTTTTATTATCTCCTTAATCCTTAAATTATAAGCTAATTCGTGAATTATACTAACATTTTCTACCATAAAAACTCACTCTAAAATTAGCATTAGTAAACATTCAACTGTTATATGCAATCCATTAATTAAGTTGACATATCTCGTAGGGACATCCCCTTGCAGACTGTGTAAAAACTCAAGTTCACGATAATTGCCCGTAGGGGCAAGTCCCCCGTGCCTGCCCTCTGTCTCTACAATCTGTTGCAGCACAATCTGTCGTGTTAATCTCGCTATAGGGAAAGAGCCACAAAGGGTGTAAATATTTTAGGGAGAATAATTCAACGATAATAAGGTAAAGATGAGCTTGATGAGGGTTCATCTTAAGAATTTACACCCTTTGTGGCTCTTTCTCTTCTCGTTATCTGTCGTAGCATTGATGCCCAAATCATGAGTTTTCACACAGTCTGCTTGTGGGTGTCCGTTGTTTTGTTGCCTTCACAGACAGGGACAAGCCCTGTCCCTACAACTATTATGTCAAGTTATCTATTTGGTTTGCATACAATTAAGAGCAAAAAACAAGGTGTCGCTCTTGTTTTTGTCCCATTAGCTGATTGTTGACGACTAAACGCTTACGCATATCCTATTGTTTGCCCATTATTCATTGCAACCTGAACAGCCCAATAATCCCTTTTGATATAATCTACCACAAGCTTCATACATAGGGAAATTAGTCATAATTAAATGAATATCTTTCTCTTTTGCCAGTTCAACAATTTCATTCGATGGCTCTTTACCACGCACAAAACAAACAGCCTTTATATTTGCCATCTCTGCAGTTCGGATTACCTGAAGATTTACCAACCCTGTAAGAAGTAAGGCATCTGATTTAATGAAGGCTAAGACATCACTCATTAAATCAGCACCACAACACATCTTAATCTCAAGTGTTAAATCAACAGGGTATATAACCTCTGCTTCCAAAATTTCTTTTATCTCTTGTAGTTTCATTGTTCATATTCACCAGAATAAGCGTTCAGATCTTCAAGCAGTCAGTTGCCAGAGATGCTATCCCCTTCAGCACCACCTACTGCCATTGCCAGCCAGAGATGCAAGGCATTATTAATTGCGAATTGTTAATCTCGAATCTGTTCCATTTCTACAGATTCGCAATCCACGATTCGAGATTCGCGATTTAAGAAATTTGCCTTGATGCTATTGTCTTTACTGATAGCTGATAACTAACGGCTGAACGCTTACGATTATGTTACTTCCTCATCCTCATCCTTGTCTTCATCTTCATCATCCCAATCCTCATCCTCATCATCCCAATCTTCATCATCCGCATTCTTAGCAGCGTTCAGTAAATTAGCTGCCTCTATTAAGAGACGAAGGCAGGCTATATTAGGCATACCCAGATGCATACCCATTTCATTTGCATTTCCATTATCTAAGTAAGCAACACAATCCGCATTACACACCCTCTCCATGTAACAACACTTCTTCTCTTCCGTAGCCTTTGTCGTTTTACAAGCCATTTACTCATACCTCCTCGTATAATTATTAATTATGAATTATAAATTGAGAAAGAAGAGTTACCATAACAAACGGTAGCAACCCTCTTACTCTTACTCTTAATTCATAATTAATAATTCATAATTTTTAATTTTCATTCATACCTCCTTAATATATCCATAATCTTCCCAGGCGTAACCATGCCATGGGTATCCTCGCCAACCAACACAGCCGGGGCAAGCCCACAAGCCCCAATACATCGTACAGCCTCAAGGGTAAATTTTTTATCCTCTGTGGTTTCCCCAACCTTAATCCCTAATTCAGATTCAATCTTGACAATAAGCTCCATTGCACCCTTAACATAACAAGCCGTGCCAGTACAAACCTTAATCAGATGTTTACCCCTTGGCACGGTATTAAAAAAGGCATAAAAGGTAACTACCCCAAAGATATGGCTCGCCGGCACATTAATTCCCACAGCAATATATCGTTGCAGCTGAGCCGGCAAATACCCAAATGTCTCCTGGGTTTCCTTTAGGATAGGGATAAGGTAATTGGGCTTTGCCCCGTACTTAGCCACTATTGCATCTATCTGTGCCAACTGCTCAGGTAAGAATACTTCTATCTCTGTATCCTGGTTGCATGTACATTTACATTCGCTCATAATTTACCTCAAACTATTTCGTAATCGTTCAGCTTTTCAAGCAGTCAGCTGCCAGGGGTGCTACCCACTTCAGCACCACCCACTACCCCCGCTGCCCGGGGGCAGTGAATAGCTGCTGAAAACTGACCGCTTATTTCATCTTCAACAAAGGCAGATATGGAGACTCAGGCCTTGGTTTTAGTGTTTGCTCATTACAATCTACCAGCAAATCCATCACTTCCATAACGATTTGCCCAACTAACGGTTCAGAACCCGGATATCCCACGATACACTCGGTCATCATCTCTCGCTTGCCGATTTTAACCGCTACCATGCCGGCTATATCCCTCTCTTCTTTCCTTTCATCTGCATACCTGACGATTGCCTTTCTTGTAGAAATAAGTCCAAGAGCCTCAACCAAGTCTTGTGGCAGCATCAACATTACTGCCCCGGTATCTACAAGGGCTGTTATCTCTTCCTTGCGAATCTGTGTTTCATTAATCTCTTTACATGCACATCGATATCTGTCCCATGCATTTTCAAGATATAGCGTTACATTTACCTCGCCCATCTCATTCCCCCCTACCTGTCAATCTCCCCCAACACAATATCAAGCGTTCCAATGATAGCCACCACATCTGCCAGCATCATCCCATTCTCACACATCTTTCCAATTGCCTGAAGGTTAGCAAATGATGGTACACGAATCTTCATCCGATATGGCTTTGGAGAACCATCACTAATAATGTAAAAACCAAGCTCTCCCTTTGGTGCTTCAATGGCATGATATATCTCGCCCACCGGCGGATTAAACCCTTCAGCCATAATATGAAAATGATGGATAATGGATTCAATCTTTGTATGAACAGCATCCTTTGTTGGTGGCACAACCCTTGGGTCATCTGCCATGAGCCTGCCCTCAGGTATCTTTTCAAGAGCCTGTTGAACGATTCTACGGCTTTGTCTCATCTCTTCTAATCGCACCAGATATCGGTCATATGTATCCCCTACCCCGCGGCCGGTTGGAATATCAAAATCAAGCTCATTATAAACACAATATGGTTCTGAGCGGCGAATATCCCACTCAACCCCTGAGCCGCGCACACAGGGACCACTCAGGCTATAATTTATAGCATCCGCAGCAGAGATAATCCCCACATTCATTGTCCTTTCGAGCCATATCTTATTATTGGTTAATAATGACTCATACTCATTCATCTTTGACGGAAATATTTTTATAAATTCTTCTATTTTTTGCCGGGTTTGGCTGTCTATATCCCTTGGCACCCCGCCAATCCTGAAGGCTGTGGTTGTTAACCTTGAGCCGCAATACATCTCAAAGATATCAAGCAGCAGCTCTCTTTCCCTGAAGCAATACAAAAATGGTGTAAATGCCCCCAAATCAAGGGCATGGGTTGCCAACCAAACAAGGTGGCTGACTATTCTTGTAAGTTCAGCTAAGATTACACGAATATAGCTTGCCCTCTTGGGCACTTTCAGACCCAACAACTTTTCCACAGCAAGGCAATAGGCAAGGTTATTGGAAATTGCAGCAAGATAATCTAATCTGTCTGTAATGGGCAGAAACTGGGCATAGGTTTTATTCTCTGCCATCTTCTCAAGCCCGCGGTGCAAATAACCCAAATCAGGTATGACCTTGGTTACCACCTCACCATCAAGATGAACAATCAACCTCAACACCCCGTGTGTACTTGGGTGCTGAGGGCCCATATTAACTATAAGTTCTTGTGTTTCAGGCATTTCTTATCCTCTTGTTAATGGTTTCCGATATTATAATGTTAATGCTGCAAATTCTTCTACTGGAACCGTAATCATTTCCCTTGATTTCTTACTACCAGAATAAACACTTAAAAAATCTTCTTCAATTTTTTTCAGGGTATGAGACTTAAAATATTTTTCTCCACAATATTCGCATTCTTCACAAGGCACATCATTAACAATTAAAAAACGATTGTTGTGCTTATAGATATATTGAATTTGTTTACTATTAAAGTTTTTGTTACCGCAGAAATTACAAATTTTATCCATTTTTTTTTAACCTCTCTCATAAGGAGTTATAAATTTTGGAGGGTGAGGGATATAAACAGTTACGATAACCATTTGTTCCTCTCTTTTTCCACAAACAATATGGATTGGTTTTCCTGAATTTGTAAATCCTGCCACTAAACAACTCTCTCCTCTTCCTGTGTTCTCATAATATTCTAAAATTCGACCCAAAAACAACGCTTCCTCAACCTCTTCAATTAGTAAGTCATCATTTTGTCGTTCTTCATCGCCATGTTTCGAAAGATAATATTCATTTTTCGAAACCCTTTCTATTATCCATTCAATTTGAAACATAAGCTCTTCCTGATTTTTCCCTAATCTTCTGCGGCGATTCCCAAATATACTAATATTTTTTCTTTTTCTGTACCTCTGTGGTTAATCCTCACACCGGCACATGTGTTACCAACTTTTCCTCAAGCCACTTCTCGCCCACATCTGACACCAATGAATAATCCTTACGCAATGGGTGTCCCTTCCAATCTTCAGGCAAAAGGATTCGCCGCAGATCAGAATGGCTATCAAACACAATTCCAAACATATCATAAGCCTCGCGTTCATACCAGTTAGCTGCCTTCCAAACGCTTTCCACTGAAGAAATGTTTTCATTCTCTTCAACAGCAGCCTTTATTCTGAGGCGATGCCTTTTATTTATTGAATAGATGTGATAAACAACATCAAAGCGGGATTGTGAGGTAGCACCTCTGGCGGAAGTAGCACTTCTGGCGGAGGTAGCACCTCTGGCACTGGATGAATAATCTACACCACAGATATCTGACAGATAATCAAACCCTAAATCAGGTGTATCTGCAAGAAATCTGCATATCTCAAGGATATTTTCCTTCTTTACCAGAATGGTCAAATCTAATGTATCATTTACATCTTCAATTGCATCTGTAAATTTTGCCTTTATTGCTTCAATAATTTCCTGCTTGCTCATATCTGCTCCTGCTTATTTTGCGATACTCATCCCCTTAATCTTATCCTGCAATTTCATCAATCCATACAAAAGCCCCTCAGGCCTTGGAGGACAGCCTGGAACATAGACATCAACCGGGATAATCTTATCCACACCCTGCACAACATTGTAGGTATTAAATATTCCGCCGGAATTGGCACAACTGCCCATGGATATTACCCACTTAGGGTCAGGCATCTGGTTATACAGCAATTCGAGTCGCGACGCCATCTTATAGGTTACGGTACCGGCAACAATCATCACATCAGATTGTCTTGGTGATGGCCTGAATACACCTGCCCCAAATCGATCAAAATCATATCGGGATGCACCTGTAGCCATCATCTCTATGGCACAACATGCCAGACCAAAGGTCATTGGCCATAGGGATGAACGCCTTGCCCAATTGATCATAAAATCTATTGGTGCCAGAACTATTTGTCCACCAGGCACCTGTTCAATTTTCACACCTACTTGCTCAAGAAAACTCATAGCAATACTCCTTGCAAATTATGAATTATGAATTATGAATGAAGAATGAAGAAGAAAATACCCATTAAAATTTGCAGAACACATTTAATTTTTAATTCATAATTTTTAATTGCATTCACATCCACTTTAATACACCCTTGCGCCACGCATAGAGCAATCCAATCAACAAAATAGCCATAAAAATCATCATTTCTACAAAAGCAATCAGCCCTAATTCCCTGAAAACAACTGCCCATGGGAACAAGAAGGCTACCTCAACATCAAAGATAACAAAAATTAAGGCAAAAAGATAGTACCGAATGTTAAACTGCGACCATGCTGACCCAACCGGCGCCTCTCCACACTCATAGGTAGACAGCTTTTTGGCTGATGGGTTGCTCGGCCTGATAAACCAGCTGGTAATATAGCCGCCAAACACAAACAGCATCCCCAGCCCCATAAATAAAACAACCCACATGTAATCAGCCAAAAGATTCATAGCCTTACTCCCCTAACTAAATCAACTTGTGAGATATTATACCTTACATCATTAATTTTGTCAAGATTATTTTTTGTAAAATGTGTAATATGTCACTGCCTGAAGCATAGATGACAAAGCAGCTCATGGAGTCAGCATCCTCTAAATTGCAGTCGGATCTAAAACAACCATCTCTTCCACTATACTTGGCTGTAGCTTACAAAATCAATCCTGAAAGGATACTATACAACTTTGACTATTAATATCCACATATATCAGCCATCCCTCAATCTTCCTGTCCGGGTATACCTCTGCCACAAGGCTTAAATATTCCCTTACCTGCTGTTGATGTGCTTCACTGTATATCTCCCCGGATTTGAACTCAAGTACTACCACCCTGTCTGGGAAGAACAGCATCCTGTCAGGGCGATGAATTAATCCATAGGTGTCAACAATCTCCTTCTCACAATAAACCTCAACCCCATCTGTCAAAACAAACCATCTTCTATTATCTTCATTACAAAAGAATCTCCTCATCAGGGGAATTATTTCCTGCTGCTCCTTGGGTAATGAGACAAACATGGCTTCCAGATCTTTTTCCCACTCCAGTGAAAGCTGTTGTATCCCTGCCAGAAATTCATGGACAAGCCTTCCTCTTTTTTCAGATGCTGTATCCATCTTTTTCTTTTTATTCACCAATTTATCCTGCCATTCATGAAGTACTTGCGGGTATATTCTCTGTCTCCCGCCGGCACAAGGCAAAGTCTTATCCTGACTGCTGACTGCTGACTGCTGATTGCTGATTGCTATTTGCTCACCATACTCCATAACAGGATTTTCATCAAAAAAGATGGGTGCCAAAAGTTTTTTATTCATACTTTCGTATTCCGGCACAAAAATATACATCTCATCCTCAGCTCTGGTAATTGCCACATAAAATGCATTTAACTCATCTGTCAATTGGAGGCTGAATTCCTTTTGATATAATCCTTCAAGCCTTGATGACACACTCCTCGTCTCACTATTAATCTGATACGGGATGCAATTGCCATCGTTATCCGTCTCGTAGACCATATTGATCGATTCATTGTTCAGATAGGCAAAAGGGATAATAACCACTGGAGATTGCAGCCCCTTTGCCTTATGAATCGTCCAGATTTGAATAGCATCTGCATATTCAGGCAAAACAGCCTGAAAATTTTTCTTATCTTCATCTGTCCTGTCCTCATTATTATTCCATTTAGCAAGAAATGCCTTCAGGTTATTTTCACCCATTGTTTCGCAATGTGTTAAGACCTCAAGAAGTTGATAGAAAAACCCCTTATATTCAGAAAAATTCTTAAATATTTCATACTCTTTAAGAATCTTGCTTACAAGGTCATATATGGGCAAAAACCCAACTGCATGGAAGTATGGCTCAATATACATTTCCCATACCTCACCCCACTCCTCCCTGAACAGGGTGTAAAGTGCCTTGCTGCTTTTTCGCATTTTCAATAAAAATGCAAACACATCGCCTTGCTTTAGTCCGGCTTTCTTACAAAAAATATCACCCGAGATAAAACAAGCAAAGGAAAAGTTATCAATCGGTGAGTCTAAGAATGTAAGAAACCTGACTATTTCGCAAATGAGGTGGTTTGAGGATATATCAAGCGTTCTTTCTGAGGCAACAGGAATATTTTGAGCTGATAGAATGCCGGTAATCCATGCTGCCTCTTTATTTGTCCTGACAATAATTGTTACATTGCATAAAGAAAACCTGGGGAGTATCTGGTTTTTGAGCAGTGATACCAATTGCTTTTCAATCTCTGCATTCATCTCATCCTTGTTCAATTTCCCTTCTGACGGAATTTTTTGTACACTTACAAACCCTCCGCTTGCTTTTTCTACTAAATTAGGATTCTGGTGAACATGGCTGTAGGTATCATAAATATCAGATAGATCCACCTCTTTTTCAATGCCTTCTATCCACTTCCGAAGGTTATCACGAGAAAAGATACGATTCACAAAGGATACAATCTGCTCACGACTCCTGTAGTTTATTTCTGGAAATTTCTCATTAATATTATCAACACTAAGAAATGCAAGTCTTGCCTCATCAAACAGGGTACTATCCCCGCCTCGAAACCGATAGATAGCCTGTTTTTTATCACCAACATAGAATAAAGAGCCTGCCTTGGAAAGGGATTCCTCAATAAGCGGAAACAGGTTTTCCCATTGAAGCCTGCTTGTATCCTGAAACTCGTCTATGAAAAAATGCGATATCCTGTCGCCAAGGTGAAGATATATTTCCGGGACAATTGCCAGAGGGGCTCCCTCCGCCTGTTGATAAAGAAAATCCTTGAGCCTGAGGTTCAAATCTGTCATAAAGATTACCTGTCCGCGATCCTTAAATGATTCCAGTGCCCTGTCAAAGAATGTCATAACATTAATGAATGGGCACAGATATCCATGCGATGTCATCTCTGACAACAACGATACCCCTGCCCGAATATTCTGCCATGCTATTTCATGATCAGGGGTGATAATTAAAGCCTTATTCTTGCCCTTGCAAATTTCAGATACAACATCCTTTCCAAACATCTTGCTTTCCCATGGATCCTTTTTGCCCTCAAGAAAGGATTCAGCCGCCTTGCTAAAATTCAGTTGAAAATCTAACACATCCTTATTCTTTTTAATAAATTCCTCAACAGCTCCCTTTACCATCCCATGATGTCGTTTCAACTCCTCATAAGAAAACACCCTTCGTATTTTGTATCCCTTCAGGGTTGTCTGTTTTATTAAGGTATTGATATTTTCAAGGGTTATCTTTTTTATGCTCCATCCAGTCTCTGGTTTTAACCATAAAAGCTCATCAAGCATTCGTAAAAAGCATTGAGTAATCTCATCCTTTGAATCAGGATTAACCTTAGAGAGCAATTCATCAAGGACAAGGCTGAATATTGGTTTGGGGTTAAGTGTTATCTCAAAGTGCGGCGTAAATCCCAACTCCAGGGCAGAGGCAGTACCTATGGCTGTCAGAAAGGAATCAATGGTCTGTATTCTGAAATCCGAATACCTGTCAAACAACTCATCCAATCGCTTTTCAGCCATCTCTTTCTCTGGAGAGTCTGCAAGAGCTTTTTTCTTAAGCTCAATTATAATCCTCTCCTTCATCTCACCCGTTGCCTTGTTGGTAAAGGTGATAGCCAGAATATTGGATAATGATCTAAAGGTTGGAGAAAAAAGGAAGGATATGTACCGTTCCGTAAGGGTATGGGTTTTCCCTGAACCCGCAGAGGCTGAGATGGCAAGGATATGAGGGAATATTGATTCTTGTTGTTTGCACATGTTTAATCCTAAACTTTAATGATGACGCAGCACTATTTTTTTATGCAAATAAATGGTGGAATTCCGGGAAATTCAGGATGTCTATGCCATAACGCAAAGGTATAACTTGTTTGAGGGTATCCTGTTGGATGATTTCCTATCATGACCTTACTAAAACGCTTCTTTAGATATTTAAGCAATTTTTTATAATTGTCTACCTCACTGTCAAGGGTTATGATTACATGTCCTCCTGATTTAAGCACATAATCTATGGCATTAATTACATTCTGTTCTGAAATTTTTCCGGGTTCATAACAATGCAATGATACAACATCCATTGAATTTTGCAAAATACCTTCTGAGGCATATATTCCACGAGGAACCATCTCGATTTTACCTGTAATATTATATATCCTTGTTGATTCCTCTGATGGCAGCAATTTCCGGGCTTTATCTATTATCTCAACATAATCAGGACGCTTTTCAAAATTCCAAATATTAAGCACACTATTTCTTTTTATTAATGCAAGACTAAACTCACCCCTGCCAGAGGCAAAATCAACCCATGTGTGTGTATTTTTAATAATATCAGCAACTATACACCCCATTGTATCTGCGTCCACTATTTCAATCCCTAATTTATCAGCAAGCTCGTACCTTTTGATCTTAATCATGCAACACATCCATTAATTAGCCAGATAGTCTGGATTCTCTGACTACAAGACTATCCGACTACAGGATACTAATGTCCTCCGCCATGCTTGCTCCCACCGCCACCGCCACTATGCTTTTTGGGTGCAGGTTTTTCTGCTTCTTTTTTCTTAGCTGCCTCTTCCTTTTCCTTAGCTGCCTCACCGCTTTCCTGCTTCATCAGCCTTTCTTGCCATGCCTGACGAGCCTCCAGCTTTTCTGCGGCTTGTTTATCCTTCCACTCACTATACTTTTCAGCCCTCATCTTAAAGTAGGTACCGTCAGACCCTTTGCCTTCAGGAATGAAATATCCACCCATATCTCGTCCTGTCATATCCTTATATCCGGCTATGATTACGGTTCTAACCCATGAATTATCCCATTTATAGTTGTGAGCCTCAGCCTTGTAGGTAAGCAGGTATTTAACCTGCCTGTGGGTTTGTTGGTCAATGTCATACCTTAGCCGCTTCCCCTGAAAATAATCATTGAGAATATAATACTTGCCTCCGGTAGCAAGTGCCATCTCTTTCAAAAGAACGCTCTCACCCTCAGCCCGGGTGTCCACAACGAATATTGGGATAGAGTTATTCATAGCAAAGCACTTACATCGCTTGTAAAGACTGGTTATTTCCCCATTGCCAGCGGTGCTGCCTCTGCCAGAGGTGCTACCTCCCTGTCCAGGGGTAACAACCACAACCGCCTTTCTTACATTTTTCTTCAACATACTGTCAATACAATCAATAATCCCATGATACACAGCCTCATCTGAATGCTCCTCTTCAAAGGAAAGATCATTGGTTATCTTTTCAATTTTTGTCTTAGAAAAGGTAAAAGGTTGTATCTCGTGAGATTCTTTTTTATTGACACCAAGTACAGATATTTCATCTATCCCTGATTTCATTTTTTCTGAAAACATGGCAAACATCTTTTTTAACCGCTGCTTGAAGGGGTACATCCGGCTGCAATTATCTACCACAAAACTAACACTGATATGCTCAGTATCCTTTATAATCTGTTTAATCCCAACTGGTTTCATGACTAATTTATCTTCACCAACCTTGAAGTTGCAGCCTTTAAGCCCTACAAATGGTGTTTTATTCCTTGTGGTAACCGAGACTTGATGTGTGACCAAAGGGAAGCGATTAATGTCTACATTTTCTATCTCTACATTAATATCAAGTTGTTTAGCCAGCGAGGGGATACAGGATTCTACAGAGTTAGCGTTGAAGTCAGATAGATACAAATATCCATAATGGGTTATGGCGATACCGTACAAGGATTTTCGTTCTGCCTTGCCCTTTATCTCAATCTTTTCCCATTTATTATTGGTTGGGAAAAATCGAAAGATATTACCCTCAGCTGTAGTAAGATAAAAACAATTTGTATCTGTATTCCCCATGGTCAATGCTAATGGTTTTTGGTTTTCTGATACAGGGACAACCTCTTTTATCTCACCAAGTTCGTCAAATTTGAACAGGCTTTTTTTCCATGAATCAGCCACCCAGACATAGTCTTCCTTGTCAACCAATATTGCCCTCGGATGATAAAGCCCCCCATTTCCATGACCAAGACGGCCAATACAGGCAATAAATTTGCCATCCTTGTTAAACTTTTGAATCCTTGAATTCCCTGCATCAGCCACAAAAATATTCCCCTTAGAGTCAGCGGCAATTGCCTCCGGGGATGAGAACTCGCCGGTTTTATCTCCCTGATGCCCAATACTCAGCAAGAACCTCCCTTGAGGAGAAAACTTTATTACCTTGTGCAATGCCTTATCCGTCACCCAGATATTATAGTTTTTGTCAACACAGATACCGTATGGCTGCCATAGGTCCTGCTCCCCTTTCCCTTTTGTCCCTATCTGCAAGACAAGATTAAAGGTTGGTGAAAGTTTTAGTATCCTGCCTGAATAGCTGGCAAGATATACGAATCCATCATAATCAGCTGCTATTCCGGTAGGATTACAGAAGCAAACATTATCTGGTGTGCTTCCTGACAAGGAAGCAAGGTTTTCATAAGATGTTGGCAAAACATCTTCTTTAAGATAATATGCCTTGATTCGTTTACTAATCTCCTCATTTTCATCTACCTCGCCGAGTGTTATGGCATATCGCCAAGCAGAAAAGGCTTGTTCCATCATCCCTGCCTGATAATAACTTTTTCCCATCCAGTACCAGGCATTAAGCATACATGGGTTTAATTCAATAGCCTTTTTGTAGAATGGAATAGCTTCTAAAAATTGCAGATTGTTATGAAGATTAATCCCTTGATTAAAATAGGTGTTGGCATTTTCCTTGAGGCTGTCGTATTCATTATGATGAGATCGTTCCGGTTTTTGATGAGCATCATCTTTCCAAAACTCCGGCTCTTTTGGCTTTTCGTGAGTTACTGCCTTATCTGCTGCCTCATGGGTTGGTTGAGTATTATGCTCACCATGCTCAGCATATCCTTGTGAAACACACAACAGACATATTGTCAATACAAGAAAAGGTTTGTATTTCATGGTAAATTTATTCCTCGTTTATTGGTAACTACTCAGCTATCTCATTTTCACACATAATATGAAATCAGCGATTACGCTTTTACAGAGGAAGAGCCACAAAGGGTGTAAATTCTAAGATGTAAGTCGTGTAGGGACAACCCCCTGTGGTTGCCCTGCTATCAGCAGGCAGTTAAAGAGCAGGAAACAACGGGTAAATGTAATCGCAAATTGTGGGTTAGCTTAAACTTCCGGCTGAATGCTTACAGATATTTACATCCTTTGCGATTCTTTCTCTTCTCGTTAATCTGTCGTGGCATTGATGCCCAAATCATGAGTTTTCACACAGTCT
>JAHIZN010000374.1 GCA_018814245.1 bacterium | reverse complement strand
CCCCTCAAAACAGGAGGGAGACTCCTGCATTCGCAGGAGTGACACATGTTTAATCCTAAACTTTAATGATGACGCAGTACTACAATGGTTGTGCGACAAATTAAAGTTGACGCGACACTACAGCTATTCGTGGGAAACACTTGTAGCTACGACCCTTGTGGTCGCCGCCTTCATTCTGTATTCTGACTCCTGAATTCTGTATGCCTGAATAGTTACGAATTTACATCACAATGCCGTAATAATGTCATTTCTTCGGGGTTATTTTCTCCATTAAAGTCTGAAGGGCTGGTATTATTATAGCCTATAATGCAATAATGTTTTAACCACGAAGGGGCGGCATTATTCATTGTAGCAAATAAAAACAATTCATGCCTCTGCGGTGATTTCTAATTGCACAGGTTGAACAGTTTACAACCACACACAAAAAATGCTGATTTTTTGCTGAAAAGCTATTTAATGATTAGGAGGAAATAATTGAATAAGGGAATAAATTTAATCATTTGGCTGGTATTCTTGTTCCTTATATTGCCGCTGGGATTACAGCTTTTTGAATCACCTCAGGCAAATAAGCCGGCAAGGCTGGGCTATTCGCAATTCTTAAATGCAGTAAGACATGGTGAGGTAAAAAGCGTAAAAATAATAGGACAGGAACATATTAAGGGTGAGTTGATAAAGAATAAAAGCATTATCCAATTTACAACATATATCCCTTATGAGGACAAGAACCTTATCCAATTGCTGGAGGAATGCTCTGTTGAGTTTGAAGGAGATTCGCCAACTGAATCCAAATGGTGGATGGGATTACTCTGGTATATTGGCTCTCCTGTATTATTCTGCCTTCTCCTCTGGTTTCTCTTCTATCGTCAGACACGAATGCCGGGTGGAAGATCCCTGACTAATTTTGGACAGAGCAGGGCAAAGTTTAATATGCCCAAGGATCATAAAGATAAGGATCCAAAGACTACCTTTGAGGATGTAGCCGGCGTAGATGAAGCCAAACAAGAGCTTACAGAGATAATTGAATTCTTAAAAGAGCCCAAGAAGTTTCAGAAATTAGGGGCAAAGATACCTAAAGGGGTTCTCCTTGTTGGTCCTCCGGGAACAGGCAAAACCTTACTTGCCAGAGCAGTAGCCGGAGAGGCTGATGCTTCATTCCTGAGCATCAGCGGTTCTGACTTTGTAGAGATGTTTGTCGGCGTTGGGGCATCCCGTGTCAGGGACCTGTTTGAACAGGCAAGAAAGTCTTCTGCATCCTCAGACAAGGGGTGTATCATCTTTATTGATGAGATTGATGCAGTTGGAAGGCAAAGGGGTGCCGGGCTTGGCGGCGGACACGATGAAAGGGAACAAACACTTAATCAACTTTTGGTGGAAATGGATGGATTTGATGCAAGCGAGGGGGTAATCCTTATTGCAGCCAGTAATCGGCCAGATGTGCTTGACCCTGCCCTGCTTCGTCCAGGGAGGTTTGATCGCCATATCGTGGTTGATGCCCCTGATTTAATCGGTCGGGAAGCCATCCTTACTGTTCACTTGAAGGGTAAACCAGTGGCTGATGATGTAGATGTTAAGCTTATAGCCAGAAGGAGCCCGGGGTTTGTTGGTGCAGATATTGCCAATATGGCAAATGAGGCTGCTCTGCTTGCAGCCAGAAAGGATAAGGAAAAGATAGAAATGGAGGATTTTGAGAATGCTATGGACAGGGTAATCGCTGGACCAGAGAGAAAATCCAGAATCCTTTCTGAAAAGGAAAAACAAATAGTTGCGTATCATGAATCCGGACATGCCCTTGTATCAGAGATGATCCCTGATAGCGATCCAATCCACAAGATATCCATCCTTCCAAGGGGGATGAGTGCCCTTGGCTATACACTCCAAATTCCACTTGAGGATAGATACCTGACAACAAAATCAGAGATACTGCACAAGATGGCTGTCCTGCTCGGCGGCAGGGTAGCTGAAGTGCTTATCTTTAATGAGTCATCAACCGGTGCTCAAAATGATATTGAACGAGCAACAGAAGCAGCCCACAAGATGGTTTGTGAGTATGGAATGAGTGATGAACTGGGACCATTAACCTATGGACGAAAGGATAGAGAGGTATTCCTTGGCAGGGATCTTTTTAAGGAAAAAAACTATGGTGAGATAGTTGCATCCAAGATAGATATGGAAACAAAAAAAGTGGTTGACAGCTGCTATCAAAGGGCAAAAGAGATATTAGAAACAAATAAAGATAAATTAGATAAATTGGCTTCTGTCTTAATGGAAAAAGAGGTGCTGGAAGCAGATGAGGTAAGGAATATCTTGGGAACAAAGGAAAAATTTATTGCAACAAATCAAACAGGAGAATAGGAAGTAGGGGCAGACCTATGTGTCTGCCCTCTTTTGTGGTTGCCCTCTTTTGTGACGGTTTTCAAGGTTTGATTGTTCTGTATTCTGGCTTATCAGGGCAGACACATAGGTCTGCCCCTACACAAGGGCAGACACATAGGTCTGCCCCTACATCGGGGCACAGACATATAGGTCTGTCCCTACACGAGGTGACTTTCATATGAATCCATTTACATTCATGCTGCTATTTTTATTAATAGCCAATCCCTCACTTGCCATGACCGATACCACAACAACCCCTGACAAGATAGAGATTGGTGTTTTTGACCCTTCAGGGAGAACAACTAATCTGATTGAAGCAATTGGCAGGCAATCTATCCAAATATCTGACTTGAATACATTTGATGGGAAACTTCTTATTATTGGTCCCAATTCATTGGATACAGATATGATGGCTCTCCTTAAAAATATGGTGAGGCATGGAACAAATATTCTATGTCTTAAACAAGAGATACTTCCCAGCGAGGGATTATCTGGTCTGCAACCCGTTTATGGCACATTTACCATAACAGAGACAATTGCCTACAGTCAAAATCATCCTGTATTATCCGGGGTTGACAAGTGGAACAGATGCGGAACAATGACCAACATTATCCTTTCTATGCCGGATAAAGGGAATTTCAGACCGATTATTGCCTCTAAGGATGAGGTTTTGCTTATGGAAATCCCTTATGGTCAGGGGGAATTTGTATTTTGTCAATTGGATGTATTTGAGCAGGAAACAAACGCCGAAGGTACTGCCTCCGCCAGAGGTGCTACCTCTGTGCTTTTTAAGAACATGATTGATTATTGCTTGAATTATAAGGGAAAGATGATAACCCCTGCTGTTTATGCCCATCCTAAAAGCAAAACAATGGAGATATTAAATAGTATCAGTGTTCCAGGACCAAGGAATCCACTAAAGTTCGATAATTTTTCACTGGCATTGGTTTGTCTGGATGAAAAACTCATCAGGCTGATGTCTATCCTTAATAAGGACTTTTCTTGCCAATTAAGAGAATTCGTGCATAATGGCGGAAGGGCTATCATTCTTAACCTTACCCCACAGACAATCTCTCTGGTTAAGGAAATATTCTCTGAGGGAATAGGACTGAAAGAGGCAGCCACTGATAGAGACGCTGCTTCTCCGGCAATGGTCCCTGATGACCCTTTGCTCTGGGGAATAGACATATCAGGATTATATCCGGATAGATACATCCTTACTAATATTAGCGGTGCTGCCTCCTCCAAACAGGATGGTGCTATGCAGATATTAGCTGAACATGAAATAATTAGCAGACTCCTGATAGGAAATGGAGATGTGATCACTTGTCAGTTTAATCTGGAGAATAATCCTGCCGGGGTAAGGGCATTACTACAAATATTGACCAATATGGGTGTTATGCTGCCATAAGCGGTTAAAATACTGCTCCTTCCCTGACTTGCCACAAAAATTGTTAATTAATTCAAAAAAATACTTGCAATTTTCTCAATTTTATATTATAATATAAAATCTGTTTATAAGGGTATAACAAATAATGATAATCAAAATGGATAGTGAGCAGGCTGATCTTGTTCGTAAACTGGGTTGGCTTTCCAGTGTTGGGATTGTTCTGGTTGCATGTATCTTTTTTGGGCTGGCTATTGGGTATTATCTTGACAAATGGCTGCATACAACCCCATGGTTAACCCTTGGTTTTTTGTTATTTGGTGTGATTGCAGGATTCTGGAACAGTTTTGAGATAATAATGAGGTGCTTGAAGGAACCAGTTGCATTAATACAGGATGCAAAGAAGGATGAGAAGAGTGTATGAGAATGTTGAAAAATTAGGAGATCCTGCCCTAAAAATACTAACTGACATTAGAAAATGCTCAATATTCTTGTCCGTGATATTGCTGCTCATAGGGCTTTTGAGTGGTAAGATTCATTTGTTTTGTGGATTGCTTGCGGGATGTCTGCTTAGTATATTGAATTTTCATGGGCTGAGCACTACTGCACAAAAGATTGTGCAGATTAAGGACAAGAAACCTGCCATTACCTTTATAATCCTGAATTATACGATGAAACTTGCGTTAATAACGATTATTCTCATAGTTGCCATAAAGATTAGCCTTTTAGCCTTTGTTGGGGTATTGACAGGATTAATGATCATAAATGTAGCCATCCTCAAGCAAGCATTTCGGCTCGTGTAGGGGCAACCCCCTGTGGTTGCCCTCTGTGTGGCAAACCCCCTGTGGTTGCCCTCTGTAGCTTACATTTTAAGGAGAAATTAATGCACGCGGAACCGCCATTTTTATTAGAACCACTTACCAAATGGGTAACTGAACAAATCGGGCAGTGGATTCCAGTTAATGATTATATTGTAATGACTTGGTTGGTCATGCTGATAATAATTGCAGCCGCCGTAGTTATACGCTTGGGATTAAAGAAAATTCCTCAAGGCTTGCAAAATATCATAGAGATACTCACTGAAGAGCTTCTGAATCTGTCTGAACCATTAATGGGTAAAAATGCCAGATTTTTTCTTCCATTAATGGGAACATTCACCATCTTTGTCCTTATTTCCAATCTTATAGGGCTTGTCCCTGGTCTCAAAGCACCTACTGCAAACTGGAATACTACAATTGCTATGGCTGTTATTGTTTTCCTATCCACACACTTCTTTGGGATAAAACAAAAGGGGTTGATAAAATACCTCAAGCATTTTACAGATCCATGTCCTCAGATGGGATGGTGGATATGGCTTACTCCTTTGCCCTATGGTCTTTTCTTTATCCACTTGATTGGTGAGATTGCCAAACCATTTTCCCTGTCCATTCGACTTTTTATCAATATGGCATCAAAACACTTGATGCTGGGGGTATTAGCGTTATTATTCATCCTGTTTTTGAAAAAATTGGCATTATTATTCTTGCCGGCACTTTTAGTTCCATTTGTTATGACCCTTGGGATATTGGTGTGTTTTGTTCAAACATTTATCTTTGTTTTATTGTCTATGGTCTATATTGGCATGGCAACGCATGAGGAAGAAAATTAAAAATTATGAATTATGAATTATGAATTAAAAATGAGGGAATATACGCAAGTATATTCCTGCATCATCCTTCAT
>JAHIZN010000373.1 GCA_018814245.1 bacterium | reverse complement strand
GTTGTATTGATAATCAGAGGCAGGGACAAGCCCTGCAGCTACATCGGCACATGCTTGCGCGTATTGGATTCTTGTAGCTGCGACCCTTGTGGTCGCTTATTAGCTTATAAATGAGGGATATTTTGCCTATTCACAAAGAGTTAGCTATTTACAGACACTACCCAATTATCCACAACCGCACAGGTTGTATTTTATTACAAGGATAACTAATGTTAATAAAGGATACATTTAAAAAAATAGAGACTATTACTGAATGGTCAACTGGAACACGATATACCTCGTGTTGTTACTTGTGTAATAAACGCGAGGTGCCAACCTGTTTGACAGAAAAGGGCAGGTTATGTGTTGATTGTGTGGCTTCTGAGTTTAAAAAGATAACCGCAAACGATAATCTGACAGAATTGACATTTCCTCAGATTAATCATATTTTGAATTCTTCAGGCAATGTCCGTTTGCGATTAATACTTTTATGGAAATTTGAAGAAATATTTAAGATTATTTCAGAAGAAAATCCTGCAGATATCGATGCCTTAATAGCCTCTCTTGTGCGTAATTTAGAATATGTCGGGCAACATCCACTTGCCCGTGTGGTCCGTCAGGCAGCCATTGAAGCCTGTATCAAGCTTGGCAAAGAGATATTACCCATATTACTTCAGGCATGCAAACCAGAGCCATGGGAATTTCATGTCAATATTATTCTTTCTTGCCTCTCGATTGCTCCTGAGGATGAAAGGGTGCAAAACTTGACACAAAAGGCTGCATATCATTCCAACCCTATAGTGCGTGAATATGCACTTAAAATTATTGCCAATCATAATTTTAGCTGGGGAGAAGATGTACTTAAATATCTTATGAATGATAATAAGAAAGAGGTAGCTGCCCTTGCTGCAAAAATTATGTCAAATTTGGACATGCTCAATCTCAAAAAGGCAACATTATCAAAAGGAATAACCGAGAATGAACTTGCCCAAATAGTAGAAATAATCGATAAAAACTATGATCTTGATACCATTAAAAAGATACATCATCGTTATCTGCAACATATCTTTAAGAAGAATGCAATACCTCAGAGGAAGACTGAGCTTATTTGTGCCATGGCTTTGGTCTTTGCGGATAAGGATTTGTTTCAGGGGTTGTTCTCTTTTCTCTCAGAGGATGTGAAAAAGGTGCTGCACATCCTTGTCTGGGATGGGGAAAAACATAATACCAAAAAGCTTGAAAAGATGTTTGGTATACAGATAATAGAGAAGGATGAGTATAAGAAGAGAACAAGTTTCTGCGATGACTATATATTATTTCAGGCTCAGATAGGATATTATTACGAGGAAAATAGTTATTTGTATCTCCCGGATGGGCTTAGAAAGATAATTAAAAAATATCTGCCGCTGCCGGAAGATTATGAGCTGCTTCCATTAGATACGATTAAAAAGACAGATTTTATCCATGAGGATAATGCCCTGATTATAAGTCAGATAGATCTGTTTATTACTTACATTAAGCAGGGAAACTTAAAGCTTTCAAAGAACCACGACAAGCCCATGAAAAGCTCGGTTAAAACAATGGCAAAGTATTGTCATGTTAAAGAATTTTATGACGATAAAGATCTGGAATATATAAAAACTCAATTGATTATTGATTTTTTGATAACAGCATCGACAGAAAAAATTGATGATTCGATTAATGGCTTAAAACAATTGTTTGATGATTTTTTCAAATATAACGATCTAAAGAAATATCAATTGCGCAATTTATTGTCTCATGTAAAAGGTGATCTTACCTACACTTATTATGACAATAAACAAAATGAAGAAACAGTGAGGCTGTCTTTCTTTAATCTTTTAAGAGAGATGTCAGATTATCGTTGGTATCTGGCGAAAAATATAATTAATCATTGTTTCTACAATGACATATATCTGGATATAGTTGACAGGGATGGGGCAAGCAGATACTTATATTATAATAAAATTCACAAATATGGTGGTTATGCAAAGACTGAAATATCAGGAATAATTTATAAGGATGCCATACTCATACCATTGATTAAATCTGCTATGTTTTTGTTTTCTGCCTTTGGTCTGGTTGATATTGCATATAATCTCCCGGAGAATTCAATCTTGCAGGAAAAGGAGCATAAATACCTTTCTATTTTCGATGGCTTACAGTATGTAAGATTAACCAAATTAGGTGCTTATGTACTGGGTTTGACTCAAGAATATGAGATGGAAAAGATTGAGAAGCAAAAGGCAAATCTTACTTTGGACGAGGAAAGATTGCTCATTCATATAGAAGGAGAGGATGTGGTCAAGAGGCTTGCATTAGAGAAGGTTGGCGAAAAGATAAGCAGTGTGCACTATCGTGTGGGCTACAACTCCTTTCTCAAGGAATGTTTTTGTGAAAAAGATATTCAACAAAAGATAATATTTTTCAAAAATTATATCTCTTCAAAGCCGCCGCAGATCTGGCAGGATTTCTTAAATGGTATCATGAAAAAGATCAATCCATTAACCATTGAAGGGGATATAACAGTATATAACTTAACACCAGATAAGGAATTAATCTCAATTTTAGCTACAGATGAGATATTAAAAAAGTATATTCTTAAGGCAGAGAATTATCGTGTTCTTATCAAGACAGCACATATCAATAAGGTTAAGAAAAGGCTTGGAGAATTGGGATATTTTGTTGATAAGATGTCCCCGATTAGTGAGAATTAGTCGGCAAATGTAGGGACTGGGGATGAATAGAATATCAAATAGGATGAATGGGAAATGAATGGCTCTTTCCTACCTCAAATGGGTAATCTTATTTTATCGGTTCTTCTGTAAATTTTGTGAAAATAGGCTAACCTGTGCAAGTAGAAAACACCACTTGTTGGCAGAGAAAGAATCACAAAGGGTGTAATTCCTTAAGACTATAGCCTCATATCAGGTTCTTCCATTTGCAATTACCTGAATTAATCGTCAATTATTTTCACTATAGATTACACACTTTGTGGTTCTTTCTTCTTCCGTTACAAAGGACTACCCATTTGAGGCAAAAAAGAGCCTGGATGAATCAAAAAATTAGAGGCAGCACCTCTGGTAAAGGAATTGATATGATTGGCATAACACTTGGTGATGTTTGCGGTATTGGTCCTGAGGTTGTGATTAAGGCAATAAATCTGCTGCAAGGGGAATATCCTATAGTCATTATCGGGGATGCAGCAGCTTTTAAGCATTTCTGTGCTCCATGGCTTGATGGCATGAATATTCTCTCAATTGATGATCCATCATCTGCCAGATTTGAGTCAGGCATTTTGAATGTCCTTGACCTGAAAAATATTAATCTCGACCATCTTACCCAGGGTAAGGTTTGCCCTGAGGCAGGCAGGGCAGCCATAGAATACATCAAGACAGCCGTTAGCCTAACATTATCCGGTAAAATCTCAGGGGTAGTCACTGCTCCAATCAGTAAAGAAGCAATCCATAAGGCAGGTTTTTCTTATCCCGGTCATACCCAGTTATTAGCTGAACTCACCTCTACAACTGAATATGCCATGATGTTTTATTCCAGCAAGCTAAAGGTTATCCTCACTACCATTCATGTTGCCTTAAGGGATGTAGCCATGATGATTACTACCGAGATGGTGTTAAAAACCATTAGGCTGGCTGATAAATCCCTGCGATACGATTTTGGAATACAATCACCAGCTATTGCTGTTGCCGGTCTTAATCCACATGCAGGCGAAGATGGGGCATTTGGCAAAGAGGATATGGAGATAATTAAGCCAGCCATTGATATAGCTGCTTTAGAGGGGGTTAATGTCTTTGGACCATATCCTCCGGACACTGTATTCCTACAAGCAGTGAAAGGCAAGTATGATCTTGTGGTTGCCATGTACCATGACCAGGGACTTATACCATTAAAACTCTTAGCCTTTGATTCAGCAGTTAATGTTACTGTAGGACTACCCATCATCAGAACATCACCGGATCATGGCACTGCCTTTGATATTGCCGGCAAGGGTGTGGCTAATCCTCAGAGTATGATAGAGGCAATAAGGTTGGCGGCAAGGATTGGCAGATAAAAATCTGTCATTTCTAACTCCTTGTGATTTCTATAATTATGAAAAATTTAACACAATTTTCAGCATTTATGAGCCTTGCGAAAGCTGAATTCAGTAAAATACATAGGAGGCATGGGAAATTTCATTAACTGACTCCAAAATCAAATTTCCTATCAATAAATATGGATTGCTCATATAATCATCATACACAATTCATGATAATTCCTTCACTCAATTGTCCTGCAAGTTGCAGCTACTGCTTTGGACCCAATAAAGGCGATATAATGTCTTTGGAAACATCGAAAAAAGTCCTTGATTTTTTTGCAAAAACTGTCGCAAAGATTAAGCAAAAAAAGGTTAAGGTTACTTTTCACGGGGGTGAACCTCTTACGGCAGGATATGATTACTTTGATAAAATCTTATCCGGGTTAAAATCATGTTCAAGTACCGTAGATGTTGAGATTGGGATTCAATCCAATCTGTGGCTTTTTGATGATGAAATCGGCAGGCTTTTCAGAGAATATAATGTTGCTGTAGGAACCAGCCTTGACGGCCCAAAAGAGATTACAGATGCCCAGCGTGGTTTGGGGTATTTTGAAAAAACCATGCAGGGCATTCAAAGGGCACATTCTTTGGGTATTTCCGTTGGGTGCATAGCGACATTTACACAGCAAAATTTCACAAGATGGCGTGAGGTGTTTGATTTTTTTATTCATGAACATCTGGACTTTTCCATTCACTCAGCTGTTGCAGGCATTAATTCCAATTATAGGTATGCCTTAAGCCCGGAACAATACGGACATCTGCTTTGTGAAATGCTTGATTATTACATAGAAAATCGGAAAAAAATATCGGTTTCTTCTTTGGACCAGATTTGTCAGGGGGTTGGCTGGCTGGAAGGCAGGGTATGCACATTTAAGGAATGTCTGGGAATGTTTCTTGCCATCGACCCATCAGGTAATATTTACAACTGCCAGAGATTTGCGGGAAGAAAAGAATATAGATTGGCAACCATACACGACGAATTTGACATTGAAAAACTATTTTCAGGACAGGGCGCCCAGCAGTTTCTCAAATATCAACATGAGGTTAATAATGCCTGTAAGGATTGCGAACATTTCTCTTATTGCAAGGGCGGATGTCCTTATAATGCCTGGGCAGACAAACAAAACGGAAAAAACAAGGATCCTTATTGCGAGTCATACAAAAAAATATTTACAAAGATAAAAAATCGGCTGTTTGAAGAGATGTCATCCCAGGAAAACATTGATGCTATTGCCGAGGAGCCTTATGAAAACGGCCACCTGTTGCTGAGAAAAGGGCAGTTGATAGATTTGATAAGAAATGGCATTCATCCAAGTAATGTTGCTTAATTGCGATGCCCTAAAAAAGCGTGCCTTCAGGGTAATAGAGAAAGCAAGAAAATATTTGGAAAGATAGGAGGTAGGGATATGTGGTTTTTCCCACCGAATGTAGAAAAATTAAAGGCAGCGGGAAAGATAGAATGTCCCCTCAAGGCATTGGGATATGAAAAAGATTGGGATGTCCGCAAAGCCGCAGCAGAAGCCATGGGTGAGTTAAAAGATCCTCGTACAGTGGAACCGCTCATCAAGATGGTACTGGGGGATGGGGTAAAAAATCAGATTGACAGAAATGCGCTCAAATGCTATAATGTATATGTTGTAAAACTTTCAGGAGGTGTTTATTATGCGGACAACTATAGAGCTTTCAGGATTCCACAGGGGGTATCCTCCATCAACTATCCTTACAGAGAGGATACCGGGGATACTCGAAGCTCATTCAGGAGGTAATTGATTTTTACCTTACATATAAGGAGAGGAGCGAAAAATTACAGATATTGAATCTCAAGGGCGCATTTAGTGATAAAGAGTCTGCCCAGATGAGGGAACAAATCAAGGAGGTAAGGGCTAATTGGAAGGAATAATCCTTGTTGATGCTGATGTAGTCATTGATTACTTTAATGGCATTGCCACAATCTCAGATGCAATTGATGTCTTGATTAAAAATGATGCATCAGGGATTCCATCAATAACACTCTTTGAATTGTTCGCGGGGATAGAAGGAAAGAAGCGACTCTCTGCAATTGAGACCATCGCCAAATCTGCTATCATTCTTCCTCTTAATGCTCAATCGGCATATCAGACAGGAAAGATATATACCATCTTGAAGAAAGAAGGGAAATTAATAGGCAATCAGGATATTCTTATAGCAGGTATAGCCATGGCTAATAATCTTCCCTTATTGACTCGCAATATCGACCATTTTCAACG
>JAHIZN010000372.1 GCA_018814245.1 bacterium | reverse complement strand
GGGGATAGAGGGATAGAGAGATAAGGAGATAATGGACAAAAGGGAGACACTACGGATATTTACACCCTTTGTGGTTCTTTCCCTTTTCCGCTCGCAATTGTGAAAGTAGAGACACAAAATTTTGCGTCTCTACAGCATGGCAATCTTCATAGCTTGCAACATCCACAGGTTATTGAGCAATTACAGATTGAGCGTTAATCTATCATCTCCTACTTTCATTTGCCTCAAGCTTTGGGTCAAATACATCCCGCAACCCATCACCCAAAAGATTAAATCCAATTACCACTACGGCTATCGCCAATCCAGGGATAATAGAAATCCATGGTGCTGAGTGTAAAAAAGCAAAACCTGTACTTACCATTGAACCCCATGTAGGTGTTGGCGGTTGAGCACCAAGCCCGAGAAAGCTTAAGGCTGCTTCTCCAAGGATGAATGAACCTACCTTTAATGTAGCAAGAACTATCACCATAGATACGCAATTAGGCAGGATATGTTTTATGATTATACCTATGTCTGAGACACCAATTGCCCTTGCTGCTTCGACATAAACCTGTTCCTTTGCTGCCATGACCACACCTCTGACCATTCTGGCAAACCCTGCCCAGCCAACCACAGATAAAGCCATAAACAGTGTCAAAAGACCCGGACCAATAGCTACAGCCACACCTATGGCCAATAAAAGCCCTGGAAAGGCAAGCATAATATCTATAAGACAAAGAATCATCTTATCTACATATCCGCCAAAATACCCGCTAATTACCCCAAAAAAGAGCCCAAAAATCATGGAAATAAGGGTAGCAACTACACCTATTATCAATGAAACCCTTGTCCCATAAATAATTCTGGAAAGTACATCCCTGCCAATGTTATCCGTACCACACAGATGAGCCTTGCATGGGGATTGGAGACGATCATAGAGATTTACCTGATACGGATCATAGGGCGAAAGTAATGGACAGAATACAGCTATTACTACGAATATTATTACAATACTTCCGCCAAATAGTATCATTTTGTTGCAAAATAATCGTTTAATCATTTTTCTTCATACCCTTATGCGTGGATTCAAGAAACGATACAGTATATCAACTACTAAGTTTACCATGACAAATACTGCTGCACTAAAGAGAACAGTGCCCATAACAATGGGTATATCCCGCTTCATGATGCCCTCAACCGCATATCGTCCAAGCCCGGGCCAGCCAAATATCGTTTCAGTAAGCACAGAACCGTTCAGGTAGCTGCCAAAATCCAGCCCAATTAATGTAATTACTGGAATTAATGCATTCTTCATGGCATGCCTTAAAATAACTATATATTCAGGAACACCCTTTGCCCTTGCAGTCCTGATATAATCCTCTCCCATAACCTCAAGCATACTTGACCTTGTAACCCGAGCAATAAAGGCAACAGAATGGAGTCCAAGCGTTAGTGCAGGCATAACAAGATGTTGAATATCACCATTGCCCATACCAGAGGCTGGCAGCCAACCAAGATAGATAGAAAAAACACAGATGAGTAATAATCCAAACCAGAAGACAGGGGTAGATACACCAAAAACAGCCAAAAACATGCATATATAATCCACAAATTTCCCCCGCATTACTGCTGATAATATACCCAGAGGGATGCCTATGATTATGGCTACAAACATGGCAGCTACAGCCAAACGCAAGGTATTGGGAAATCGTTCGCAGATAGCCTTACTTACCCGTGCCCCTGTAGAATAGGAACGGCCAAGGTCAAGGCAAGCAAGTCTGGAAAGATAATTTATATACCTTTCCATAATCGGTTTATCCATCCCTCTCTCTTTTCTTATTAGCTCCATGGTTACCTTATCTACCCGTTCACCAACCACGCACAGCGTAGCATCACCCGGCACAAGGAAAAGAAGGATAAAGGTAATTGTAGCAATACCAAGCAGGACTGGTATCGTCAGAAGTATTCTTTTGATGATATAATATAGCATTGCAGCACCTCAGTAGTGTCGTGTCAACCTTAATTTGACGCATAACAATTTGTAGAGACATCCCTGCCCAGAGCTTATCCTTACCCACAAGTCCAACCACCATTAATTCAGCAATTCAACAATTCATTAATTCAACAATTGACAATTGCTGAATCGTGGAATTGATGAATTGTTAATCATTTTGGAGTACATGTTTCTGCTGTTTTGCAGCATT
>JAHIZN010000371.1 GCA_018814245.1 bacterium | reverse complement strand
TACACCCTTTGTGGCTCTTCCTCTGTAAATGAGCTTGACACGATACCTCGACAGGCTTAGTAATCACAGAATATTGTGTGCCTCTCACATGCGTGCCCTTACTGTATTTTGTGGCTTAATACCACAACCGCACAGGTGGACATTGTTCAAGGAATACGGGATGCTATCTCTGATTTGTTAGTGCCTGAATTAAGGGCAATAAATCAACAATTGGAGTATCACAACAAGTGTGGCAAAGAAAGATTCGTGAGGAAATACGGAAATTTCGAGGCATATGTGTCTCTGATTTGAAATGATTGAGAATCACTTCCCAAAAATAAAGGAGGATAACAAATAATGAAAAAGGTGATATTGTATGGTTTGATAGGCATTATGGTTATAGCACAGGTGTCTTGTGTTGAGGCTGCTGGCAAGGATAAGGTTGGGGCAACAACAGCCTTATTCTTAAGCATTGCTCAAGGTGCAAGGCCGGCTGGAATGGGTGGGGCATTTGTGGCTTGCGTGGATGATGTTAATGCCTGCTGGTGGAATCCTGCTGCCTTGATTCGAATCAAATCAAGGGAGATACTTTATGTTAATACCCGATGGATAGAGGATGTTGATGGTAATTTTGTTGCCTATGCCCAGCCAACTACTGCCTATGAAGAAAAAAAGCGGGTAATTGCCGGGAGTGTGATACTTTCTAATGTTTCAGGGATTGATGGTTATGATGGTCTGGGTAAACCAATGGGCAGCCTAAAGGCAGAAAGCAGAGCGATTGTTTTTTCAACAGCTCTGGGTCTTACCCCGGCTACATCTATTGGGGCAAGCCTTAAGGCAATCAGTCAGGATCTTGGCGGTTCTAAGGGCGAGGCAATGGCTTTTGACTTTGGCTGGCTATTTTCCCCAAGAGAAAACCTTTCCTTTGGCATGAACCTTCAGAATATTGGTCCAAAGATAAAAATAGAGAATGCTTCTAATGACTTGCCATTAAACCTAAAGCTCGGGTTCTGCTTTAAGCCAACCATGCTTGGTGATAATGTTAAGGCAGCTATAGATGTTGATGTACCACGGGATAATGGCGTAGGTGTACATGGTGGTGTTGAGTATTGGGCAAGTAATGTTATGTGTGTCAGGGTAGGGTATGAAAGAGCATCTGAAAACCGCTCAGGGTATTCTGTTGGTATGGGATTCAGGGGCAGCGGCGAAGGGATACTAAAGGCTATTAATACCCAGATTGATTATGCCATGCTTTCTTATACAGATTTTGACCCAACGCATAGGGTTTCGATGGTTACGAGATTTTGAGGGTAAATAAATAACATGAGGTACTATCATGAAATTAACGCTTAAATCTCAAATTATGGATGCAAATGAATTGTTCCGAACAATCCTGCGGCTTTCTTATGAGATGTTAGAACGAAACAAGGGAACACAAAATTTGGCTATTATTGGGATAAGGAGTCGAGGTGTTCCTATTGCTGAGCGTATCGTAAAGAATATTGCCTCTGTTGAAAATTGTCCGCTTGAGATGGGGGTATTGGATATTACCCTTTATCGTGATGACTTGACCGCCATTTCTGACCAACCTGTGGTTAAACCTACTCAGATACCATTTGATATCACTGGAAAAAAAATTATTTTAATCGATGATGTTTTGTATACCGGCAGAACAGTTCGTTGTGCCATTGACCAGCTTATGGACTTTGGGCGACCGGCAAGTATTCAGTTGGCTGTGATTATTGACAGGGGGCATCGTGAGCTGCCTATTCAGGCTGATTATATAGGCAATGTTGTCGCAACTACCGCAAATGAGGTTATTGAGGTAAGATTAGAGGAAATAGATGGTCGTGATGAGGTTTTGGTTTGTGAGAGGTAGGGGCAATCTGTGGTTGCTCAACACATAATTGCTCAATATCCTGTGGCAATTTCATGAGGTTAAACTACTCATACAGCAAGAGTACAGGAGTCAGAATTCAGAATACAGATACAGAGGAAGAGCCACAAAGGGTGTAAATTCTAAGAACTGTACCCTTGTCTTGTTAACTTTCTCTAAGATGTTTACACCCTTTGTG
>JAHIZN010000370.1 GCA_018814245.1 bacterium | reverse complement strand
TTACACCCTTTGTGGTTCTTTCTCTGCCAAAGGTGCTACCTCTTCTCGTTGCAATAGCTACTGACTAACGAGACTTGATGTAATTATCCACAACCGCACAGGTGGCATTAGTTCGGAATGACACCTTAATCCATTCTGTGGCAGCCTGCTGAGATTCGCGATTCGCGATTCGAGATTCGCAATTCCTATTGCCTGCCACCACTACTGGATGGATCTTCAACACTGCTCCATCCCTTATCCCGGCATTAGCAAGGGTATCGCTCTCACTCAATGACCTGCCAGAGGCTTTATGATGTAGTTGATAATTTAATGGTGACCCGCTTGGACTGACGGCTGGAAGTTTCATCTTTGTAATTAAGGCTGTTATTACCCGCTTTAATGGAATATCATCAGGAATATCTGCCCGCTGTCTTTTGGCACCCGTAACATCTTCTATTTCAACACTAACAACACGCATCTTTTTAACCTCCGGAACTTAGTGAGAATTAAAAATTATGAATTAAAAATACTGTGTCGATATTTATACCTGAACGGTTACCAATATCCCCTCCTTCATTTTTAATTCATAATTCATAATTTTTAATTCTCACTCAGCCTTTCCTCTTTGGAGAGCATTTACATCCAAACACACCACAACCTCTGCCTTCTTTCCAACATTCTGCATGATGAACAGCATAACAAAATGGGCATTGAACAGCATAAGTCCCTGTTTTTATTGAGGCATGACAATATGCACACTCTATTGTATTTACAGAAATAACAACAAGCACCTTGACAGGCACCTGTTTACACATAAGTTTTTTTATCCAATTACCTATTTCCATGTTTAATTTAAGCCTTTTGTAGAAAGAGAGATAGTCAATTCTGTATTTTTGCTGCCTGAATAGTTACAAACTATTGCCACCTGTGCGGTTGTTGCATTAAACCGCAAAATACAGCAATAGCACGCAAATCAGCACTCATGAGAGGCACGCAATAATCGTGTTAATCTCATTTTTATGAAAGAAAGAGCCACAAAGGGTGTAAATTCTAAGAAATACAACCCTTGTCAACGGCTCTTTTCATTTGCAATTACCTTAGTTATCGCTCACAATTATTTTCCCTAAGAGTTTACACCCTTTGTGGCTCTTTCTCTGCCAGAGGTGCTGTCTCTTCTCGTTGCAATAGCTACAGGCTAAGGAGTCCTGTGAAACGGTGTTCTATTGACTTGATGCAATTATCCACAACCGCACAGGTGGAATATCTTTGCTTCATCTCCACTTAACTCAAGATAGCAAACCTCTTCACCATTTCTAACAGTTATAACATATAAATCAGGCAAACCTGTTTGAGCAATGGTTATATCAAGCACTTCCTCATCCTCTCTGGTAATAATATGCTTCATTTCCAGATGACAGGGCTGATTGCATTCAGGACAACTGCCTTGTTCAAGGGTAACCTTGCCTAAAACCCGCAACAATAGTTTTTGATATTCACACCCTTTACACTCAAGTTTCCAGATAAGATCCCTGTCTAACTCTAAATGCGCCCCTTCCCCCAAATAATCATTTGCAATGTCTAACAATTGCCTGAAGGTAATGGAGGAATCTTGGGTTATTTCTATTATCGGCTGATAGCGTTCATGACTTAAACAATTCTTTTTTTCTGCATATTCAACCAAGTATGATTCATAGGTAAAACCATTATAAATTATTCCCTTACCTGATGGGACATCCATTTTGTGAATCAGCTTGAGGGTTTCCTGTACCTGAAGCCCGGCAATAATAGCAGCTGTGGTTGGGGTTGTCGGCACCTTGCCAGAGACAAGATCGCTGTATCTGAGAAGCGGACAGGAATATTTTGCCCCCAGAATTTTATAGTCCAGGTCTGTCAAGGTACATTCATAACAAGCACCCTGACCAGGAATAAAAACACTTACCACCCCATTAAGAACATCTATCCCACCATCTATCCATGGCTTATTTACCTTCCAACAGGCTTGATTGATGGATAGCCTTGCTTCCCGATTGTCTACACAGCCAATAATAACATCCATACGACGAAAAAGTCCCAACCCTATATCCCAGACCACATCACCATGAAGGTACTGAACCCTTACATCAGGATTTATCTGCCTAACTCTCTCTGAGGCAATGGATGCTTTATCCTTTCCCTCATCCTCTTGTCTGTACAATACAGATCGGGTAAGATCAGCATTAACTATTTTGTCATAATCAATAATAAATATATCCCCTATGCCAATCAATGCTAAATTTTTCAGAACTTCATTGCCTAATGCACCGGCACCTACAACCAATATCCTGCTTTTTTTTATCTTTTCCTGATCCCACCAGGGAATAAACGAGAAAGAGGCATATCTTTCCTTCTCAACATCCTGAATTATGATATTTTCTTCCACAATTTTTTCTTCCACCACTAATAAATTTGGTACGCCCGAGAGGATTCGAACCTCCGACAAACGGTTTAGGAAACCGTTGCTCTTCCATCTGAGCTACGGGCGTACATGGTCGGGACGACTGGATTCGAACCAGCGACCCCCAGCCCCCCAGGCTGGTGCGATGAACCAGGCTACGCTACGTCCCGAATAAGTTAAAGTATATCATATGTATTTTGAAAATGCAACTTTTTTTTACACAGCAAAAAAATCTCACCATGATAAATCATGGTGCTATTCTCAATTGAGGATTAAGAGAAGGCAGCAAAATAACAAACTCTGTCCCCTTCCCAACCTCGCTTGTCAACTCTATACTGCCTCGATGTGCCTCAATAAACCGCTTGCATATAGCCAGTCCGAGCCCAATCCCCTTTGGCTTGGTGGTATGAAACGGGTCAAATACCTTATCAATATTCTCATTAAGAATGCCGTGACCACTATCCCTGACAACCACTCTTACCCACCCATCATCTAATTTGCTTTCAATCCATAATCTTTTTTCAAGGCTTGTATTCATAGCCTCAACAGCATTCTTGATAAGATTAATCATAACCTGTTTGAGACGGTCAATATCACCGGAAATCTCAAGGCAGCCATCAGATAGCTCAAGAATTACATCTATATTAACAAGAATATCTTTTGGCAGCTCATCCATTGCCTTTTTGATCATATCGTTTACATCCATTACACCGAGCACCAGCTCAAATGGTCTGGAGATGTTGAGCAGGTCATTAATAAACCCATTTGCCCTTGTAACAGCATCACTAATCTGTTTAAGGGGGGTTTGGAGTCCAGGAATATTTTCTGCAATCGTTCTTTTCAATAAATATACCACAGAATTGATGACTTGTAATGGGTTTTTGACCTCATGGGCAATCTCTGCTGCAAGCTGAGCAGCTACAGCCATTTTTTCTGTTTTTATCAGTTTTTCCTCCAGCTCCTTTCGCTGCATCATCTCTTCCCTGAGCTGTTTGTTAGCATCCTCTAACCCACTGGCAAGCATTCCAACCTCATCTGAAACCTCTCTCACAGATTGAAGGATATTAGCGGTAATAATCTCTGTCGGCTTAAAGAAATCCATGTATATTGCAGCACAAACAATTGCCCATTTGAAATTACCGATGTCTAATGGGATAACATACTGAAATTTATCCACAATCTCATTGGCAATATTCATCCCCTGATAATAAGACGAAAACTCTTCACCAGACAGGGCACGATTATACCAATCCCAGAATCCATACAGGTATTCAGGCGGTCTTTCCTTTTTCCTGAGCTCTTCTAACGGCATATTAACAATTTTTTTATTCGGATGAAAGATGATCATTCCTGTTTGTCGGTCAATTATTCCAATATAGCCGCCATCCCCTACTGCCTGAGTGGCTATGTCTATGAACCTGTCATCCTGCTGTAAATATTCGAGCCCAGCCCATGGACAATTTATTAGATATATCTCAATCATTTTCTTAACACCATGTATCTTCTCGCGTACAAATGTTAATATAATTTCTTCAATATCTACATTAACCCCTTTAGATACCTCACCCTCTAATTGAGCCAGCAACGCATACAATTTCCCTGCCAGCCCTGTTTTCAATTTAATACCAAGTTTTTTTTCTAATAGATACCTTCTGGCAAGGAGCTTTGCCGAATCAGTATAAAACCATTTTTCTGTATTTGCATTAAGCAATTCAAGAAATTGAGCCTTAGAATATCCGAGCTTAACACGAAACAAATCGAAACACTCTGGTGTATATCTTGACAGCCTGTCTGCATCCTTAACAATCATATCAGCCATTGAGATTGGCTTTACCCTGGTGTCATGCCCAAGGATAATCCTTACGATCATCTTCTTGTCTGCAACAGGGTAATCTAATTTTGAGAGGATATTCTCTGCTATCCTGGCACCCTCTGCCTCATGCTCATGGTTTAAGATGATATTATCAAGCTGGACAGATGGTTTCCTTGCCCTGACCTCATCCTCTGGAGAAAAGATATGCCAGCCAGTATCATGAAGAATAACCGCAGGGATGATTATTACCTCATCCCCACCCTCTATCTCAATCAATCTCCTTGCCAGACCCAGGGCATTCTTCATATGGGTCAGGTTTGTTTCATCAGGATAATATGTCGTTGCATTTTCTATGATAAGTTCAAATAAATTTTCCACGATAGGAGCATTACCTCAAATCTCGAATTGCGAATTGCGAATCGCGAATTGCAGAGAGTAACTCTGGCAGAAATTGTGAATCGCGAATCTGTTTCATTTCTGCAGATTCGCAATTCGCGATTCAAGATTCGCGATTCTGTTATTCCATATTGTCTCAGGTCTTGCCTGAAGGATGATAATCTCAGATGAATCATCATCTATTGCCCATTCAATATCCTGATAGCAGCCAAAAAGTTTTTCAATGCTTTTGCCAATGGATGTTAGCCCGTGGATATAATCATCATCAAGGAAATCATCCATCCCCTGACGATCAATCTGATGCGTAATCTTATCCGCTACTACCAAATTCGGCGTTATCCTTCCGGAGACAACAGCCTTTCCCAATCCCCTTGAATACTCAATGTATATCTTTGATGGGTCACCGCTTACTGGATTTATGGTAAACATCACCCCGCTAAATTTCGGCTTAACCATCTGCTGAACAATGACACCCATGCCCAGAGACTCAGGGGAAATAGCTTCATCGTCAGCAGCAATCCCAAAGCCAAGCCTCTTGAGATAGGTTAATGCACGAAAACAGGCAGCACTCATCCAGCAGCCCTTGATAGCATCAAGAATCGCTATCCCTGTCTCCACGGCAAGGAATGTATCATATAACCCGGCCATGCTGGCACCAGATGTGTCCTCCACGATTGAAGATGATCTGACAGCAAATTTAACCTGTTCAGGAATCGGATACCCACAAATCGTAGGGGCTGATTCCAAACCCGCCCAATATGATGTCTCTACGGTTGTCAGGGGTGCTGCATTTATCAAAGGCTGATTTCTATCCTTAAGCCTGATGCAGGCATCCATTATTGGTGAGGCTATTTCCCCAGGGACACTGGTGTTGGCAAAAATCTCAGATGCATCAGGACACTCATCCCTCTTGAACCATTCATGAATCAATCCCCTGATATCCTCATATATCCCATTCTCCACCAGAAAATCAAGGAATGCATTAGTAGTCAGGGTAAACCATTCAGGGGTTTTTATGCCAGACTTCCTTACCCTGCTCAAGCACCAACTTTTCATGCCAATCTGAGCTGGTATGGACTGCTCATCACACCAAACGATTAAATCCTGCCTACATGTAGATTCTCGCATTCTGACTCCTGTTGGGAATCTCGAATCGCGGATTGCGAATTGCGAATCTGAAGAGCGGATTGCGGATTGCGAATCGCGAATCGCGAATCTGAAGAGCTAATTCACAATTCCCGATTCGCAATTCGCGATTCGCAATTCGAGATTCACGATTCCCAATCCCCAATCTCCACTGTCCCTGCCCTTCCATCAACCCTTAACATTTGTCCGGTTTTAATCATCTGTGTAGCAACCCCTGTTCCAACCACAGCCGGCACCCCATATTCACGGCAGATTATGGCTGCATGGCTCATGCTGCCGCCGACATTGGTAACAACAGCCCTTATTCTTGAAAATATTGGTGTCCATGAGGGGGTAGTTATCGGACAGACCAATATCTCTCCATCCTCGATATTGACCAAATCCTCAACAGTCAAGACAACCCTTGCCCTTCCCTCTGCGATTCCTGGTGAGGCAGGATGACCCTTTAACAGGGTGGCTGTCCCCTTGCTGCCGTATAATGCCTCAAGCCAGGCATTTATCTTCTCAGAGACAACCCCCCAGAGCATGATGGTAAACGGCTCCGTAATCCTTTCAGGTGGACTCCCTAATGCCGGTATTGGCTGGTAACTTGACAATGCCTTGATTATTTTCTTCCTCCTGGCTATTATCACGGGCAAGTACACTGGTCCCCTTGCTGGTGAGCCAATTGCCCATGAGGCATAAAGGTCATAGAGTGCCTGAGAGATTTCGTATCGATTCAGGTAGAAGATATCGTCCTCCTCACCAAAGAATTGATTCTCCATGAAAACCCTGGAAATTTCCCGCATCTTGTTCCAAAAAATGGTGTGATGCCAATGCTCTACAAAGAAGTTGTGTTCTTCAACAAACGGGAACACAGTCTTTGCTAAGGAAAGCTTTTCAGTAAATGCCTTTTTATCCGATTCTGTTCTTAATAAATCATAGTATCCATCCTTTAGCCTTTCTGCCTCTTTTTTTATTCCCTCCTGATCCCTTTCTATGCTTTCTCCATTTTGCAGCATCTTGATATACCCTTTAATTCCAGCAAAGGGAACCGAAAAATCATCTATCCAGCTTCGTGGGGTATGGTAAAATCCTGTGCCAGAGTTGAAGTAAAAGAATGGATCCTTCACAGCCTCCAGTTCTTCTAACCATTTTCTGCCATTGTCTGAAGACTCAAGGTTTGACATGATTTCCTCAACATCCTGACCATCGAGGAATATCCCCTGCAGGTCAAGTGTTACAGCAAGCTTGGCAAGCTTTCTTAACACTGTGTCAGGATGAAAAAGAATAACATCAATACCAGCAACCATCTGGGTAATGGTCTGGTCAGATATATCTGGAAAGCATTTTTTCATAAACCATGAGAAATCAAGGAAGGCAGCATAACCAAGGTTCAAAAATTCAAAGTGGTATGACCATATTCGCAGCATGCTCTCTATGAGATGGTTGTATGCATCAAGAAGCAGAAACCCGGTAGAAATACCCAGACCATCTGTCACTATTTCTATTTTATCCTTTTTCGGCAAATGTGGAATCTCTATGGCTTTCAGGCTTTCAATCTCAAAGGTTACCTTGTCTTTCCATTTTTTATACAAGGTATCCCAATTCTGGTAATAAAACCCTGCCCTCTGCTCAAAATCCTGCATCCTCTCTTCTATTTCTCCAGGGTCATCCACAGCAATGGGGCTGATATACAGGTAGCCATTCAAGACCCGCTGAGCAATACCAAGGGCAGGCGGCATCATGAATATTCGTGAATTATACGCTCCCAGACTTGGCCCCCAGCTTTCAGCAGTAATGGCATCAAAGGGGTATAGGGGCACAGGATGGTGCATGGTATCACAAAACCAGAACCTTTTGTCCTCAAAATCCCTGCGGTCATCACTAAACAAAAGGTAATAAGGATACATCTCCTCCCAACCCTCTGCACCCTCAGGTGCTTTTATCTCAAAGGGTGATGGAAATCGTTTGGTTGAATGATTAGACATGATAGCCTCCTTGATAAGCGTTCAGCCGTCAGCTGCCAGAGGTGTTATCTCCGCCAGAGGGGCTGCATCCTTCAGCCAATCACCCCCCTGCCCTCGTCAGTGAGGGATGTAAGGCATTACGGCATAAAAGTCAACATTTAGCAATTCAACAATTCAGCAATTGTCAATTGTTAAATTGTTGAATTCAGGTAGCACTTCTGGCGTAATTGCTCAATAACCTGTGGATTTTGCAAGTCACAATTAACAATAGGTAAACGCTTACAAGGGAAAGAGCCACAAAGGGTGTAAATCTTAGGGAAAATAATTGTAATGATAACAAGACAAGGGTGCATTTCTTAGGATTTACACCCTTTGTGGCTCTTTCCATGTATTTATTCTGACTCCTGTATTCTTGCTGCCTGAGTAGTTCAATCTCAAGGGATTGCCACAAGATATTGAGCAGTTACCTTCTGGCACAGGTAGAGACAGGTCTCAGACCTGTCTCTACTCATTTGCCTTGATTTTATGGTCTTTGCTGATTATTGAAAGCTAATTGCGGATAGCTTACTAATATCGTAACTTTGCTGAGATCTGATGGCTTGGGTTTGGGGAATTAAGGGATATGCCATAATCTATCTGCCACTGGCTTAAAGTTATTCCAGCTCCAATAGCAATATCTCCATTGTTTGTGCCCATTCTCCAAAGAAGTTTCTGATTGACAAGCATCTCTGTTCCAAATCTAATCTGAAGGGATTCTTCTTCAGGATGGTCTGCATCAGCAGAAAGGATGATATCACTCAAGGCTATCCCTTTTCCAAGGTTTATCTTTTTATCCATGATAATACCAAAACCAAGATTAAATCCTGAAGCAGGTTTTTCTTCATTCATCCTTGTCCTTAAAAGATTTCGCAACATTACCCCTATCTTAATCTCTTTTGTGCCCGGGAGTATCTCTTTTGGCTTCAACAAAAGACCAAGGTCAATAGCTGCCCCTCTGGTTGTATTATTGATCCCCTCTGCTTTCAAGAGTTTGAGGTTTGCTCCAACAAGGAGTCCGAAGGGCATAGCTTCAAAACCGCCATTCATCTTCTTTCCCCAGCCAATGCCAATAGTGGTTTCATCTATTCCTTTTTTTCTAAGAATATTATCCTTAATCTCTACAACATCCTCTTGCAGACCAAACAATCCCCATGTTCCTCCACCAAGAGATGTTGCTGGTTGAGCCAGGCTAAAGAAATTAACACCTCCCTTGTTGTACCGACGGCCATACAAATAGATAATTTCTACATTTTTCAGCTCATCCAATCCAGCAGGATTCCAATAAATAGTAGAGGCATCGTCGCCAATCCCAACAAATGTTCCCCCCATGCCTGCCTGTCTGGCACCAATCTCAGTATCAAGAAAATTTGCTGCAGAAATAGAAGGAAGTAACGCAAATAATATCCCAAGCAACCATCCTTTTTTTATCTGTATATTCATAATAACCCCCCTAACTTAAGGTAAAACTTTGAAGTTAAGTGTATCATAATTGTTCTATGTTTGCAAGCATTTTTTTAATAATAACGCAAAATCTATTGACTTTTGCACAGTCAGGTGTTATAATAATAATATGTATTTGCAAAGAATTTCAGCTATTCACAGATTAAACCCTTTAACCAAAATATTCTCTCTAATGTTATTATGGGGCATATGTGTTATTTTTCAGCAGCCCCTCTATTTATTGGGAATATTCGGAATGATATTTGTCATTGCCCTTATTGGACAATGTTTCAAAAAGATAGCTCGGGTATTCTATCTTTTTTTGGGTATTTCTATATGCAGTGTTTTGTTATGGTCAATTGGGGACAGGATATTCCATTTTAATATTTCAAGGGAGTTTCTTCTTTTTTCTCTCTCTGTCTGGTTTAAGACAGGTGCCATTATTCTGGTAGGGATCATTTTTGTTTCGTGTATTGTTGTAGAAGAGCTGGATTATGGGTTGAATAGATTAGGTGTATATCACGGTCTTTTATCATTATTTGCCATGATGTTTAGATGGATATGCTTATACCATAAAACACGAGAGGATATTATTCGTGGGCAAAGATTGCGTGGCATGGATACTGCTTTACAGAACATAAGAGAAAAGTTATCATCTTTTATCTTAAGCGTGAATATTGCTACCTACAGGCTTAAGGCTATTAATGTAGCCATGGAGGGAAAGGGTTTTGGAATTAGCCGCAAGAGAAGCTATTCTGATAACTATCCAGTAGGCATGAGTGATTATGCTACGCTCACCTTCATGGTCTTTTTTGGTGCCTTTTGCCTGTTTTTGAGATTAAGCGGCTATGGAGGGTAGGAGAGAATTAATAATTATGAATTATTAATTCTAAATTAAGGGTGAGGAGTTTACTAATTTTCTCTTGCAACTTTTTTTCTTAATTAATAATTCATAATTCATAATTATATGAGGAGGTTGTCGTGAAAAAGGTAAAGGTTTTCGTAACCTTAAAAGAAGGAATACTTGATCCTCAGGGGCTGACAACAAAACATGCCTTAGAATCAATAAATTATGAGGGGATAGAAGATGTCAGGGTAGGGAAGTATCTGGAGCTGAAATTCTCAAAAGATATTTCTGAGGAAAAGCTGAATCAGATGTGTGAGCAGGTGCTTTCTAATCCTGTGATTGAAGATTATCGAATAGAAATTGCATAAGAAACAGGAGGCTAAAACTGTGAAATGGGCTGTTATTGTTTTTCCGGGGTCAAATTGTGATCACGATTGCTATTATATCTTAAAGGATGTTCTTGGGCAGGATGTGTGCTATAAATGGCATAAGGATACAAGTTTGTCCGGGATTGATTGTGTAGTTCTTCCTGGTGGATTTTCTTATGGTGATTATTTGCGATGTGGGGCAATTGCCAGATTTTCTCCGATAATGAATGAGGTGATAAAATTTGCAAATAATGGTGGGAGAGTCATAGGTATCTGTAATGGATTCCAGATATTACTTGAAGCAGGATTGCTGCCCGGGGCAATGCTCAGGAATGAATCCTTGCGATTTATTTGCAGGAATGTATATCTTCGCATCGAAAATAGTAAAACCGTATTTACCAAAGGGACACAAACAGGTCAGATATTAAGGATGCCAATTGCCCATGCAGAAGGAAATTATTTTGCAGACAACGATACCCTGAACAAACTCCATGAAAATAATCAGATTGTATTTCGATATTGTACACCAGAAGGGGTCGTTGTTCCTGATGCTAATCCAAATGGGGCAATTGATAGTATTGCAGGAATATGCAATGAAAATGGGAATGTGCTCGGAATTATGCCCCATCCGGAAAGGGTTACTGAGCAGATTCTTGGTGGTGTAGACGGCAGGTTGATATTTGAGTCGATAATTAACAGACAGTAGGGGCAGACCTATGTGTCTGCCCTATGTATGTCTGCCCTGATAAGCAGGAGTCAGAATAAGAGGAGACAAGGAATACAGAGAGGGAAGAATACGGAAGCAACTAATACGGTTATGTGTCATTGAGCTTGTCAGGACAGACACACACAGAGGGCAGACACACAGGTCTGCCCCTACTGGCAATTTTTCTCATTCTGACTTCTGAATTCTAACTTTAGTCCCCAAGGTGAAGTGATATGACAGAATTAAATGATTTGCTTGCGCTGATGATCGAAAAGGGTGCTACAGATCTCCAGATCAAGGTTGGCAAGCCCCCTATATTTCGGGTTAAGGGAAAGATTGCCATATTGCAGGGACCCCCGATTGTTCCTGATGATCTAAAGCGGTTTAGCTGCTCTATCATGGATGAAGAACAGACTCAAAGGTTTGAAAAAAGACGGTGGATTGACCTTTCCTACAGTATTCGTGGTCTTTCAAGGTTCAGGGCAAATATTTTTCATCAAAGAGGAACCATGGCCATGTCTATCCGGGCAATTCCCTTTAAGGTGCCAAGTATTGATGAGCTTGGGCTTCCTGATGTTGTTAAGGATCTAAGCCTTAAATCAAATGGATTAGTTCTGGTAACAGGCCCTACTGGGTCAGGAAAATCAACTACATTGGCATCTATGCTTGATTATATCAATTCTAACAGGGAATGTCATATTGCAACTATTGAGGATCCAATAGAATATCTATTCCAGGACAAAAAGTCAACAATTACTCAGCGGGAGGTAGGTCAGGATACAAAAACCATGAATGATGCCCTGATAGCCATATTCAGACAGGATCCGGATGTGATTTTGCTTGGAGAATTACGAGACTTGGGGGATGTTAAAATTGCCTTGCGAGCAGCAGAAACAGGACATCTTGTCCTATCTACCCTTCATACAACCAGTGCTGCCCAAACAATAGAAAGGATATTGTCACTGTTTCCTTCAGAATATCAATCTCAGGTACGAATGCAGCTTTCTCTTTCTTTGCAAGGGGTGGTTACTCAGCGATTGGTAAAAACAAAGGATGGAACCGGACGGGTAGCTGCAGCAGAAATAATGCTTAATTCTCCAACAATTAGAACGTATATTGAAAAAGGAAATACATCAAACATATACAATTCTATTTCGGCAGGTGTCAATGTTTATCGGATGCAAACATTAGAGCAATCATTAATTGCTTTGGTAGCTAATGATGTTATTACATATCAGGAAGCATATCTGGCATGTAATAATTCAGATATTCTCAAACGAACATTGCAAGGATTTGGGGTGGAAGTGCCGGAAATGATGTGAGGAATCTCGAATCTCGAATTGCGAATCTATCCAATTTCTTCAGATTCGCGATTCGCGATTCGAGATTCGAAATTCTCCTTCCTCAGATTCGCAATTCGAGATTCGCGATTCAAAATTCAAAGGTGGGTGAAAAAATGCAAGAAGCAAAAAGTGATTTTTCTAAATTGGCAGCAAAGATATGGGAAAGTGAAGAACAAAGGGATGTCCTGCAAGATCAAATTAAGGAAAATGAAAGATTATTTAAGGAAAGTGAAAATACTATCAAGGAATTGAAAAACCAGTTGGCAGAAAAAGAGGAAGAAATAAAAAAGATTCAAGAGCTTGAAGTGATACTGGAAAAACAAAAGCAGGACTCCCGCCTTGAAAAAGAACAATTGATGAAAAGAAATCAGGCTGTAATAGATGAATTAAAAACAGAACTGGATAAAAAAACAAGTGAATTAATAGAAGAAAAGGGAAAAACCCTTATCCAGTTTATTGTCTCAAGGTATATCAATAAAGAGTAAAAGATTGCAGAGAGGGTACAGAAGAAGATCCACAAAGTGTGTAAATCACTAAAGATACAACCCTTGTCAGTCCCTTCTCATTTGCAATTACTCATGTTTTGTTGTAATTATTTTCCCTAAAATATTTACACCCTTTGTGATTCTTTCCCTTTTCATTGCAATTGCCACTGATAATTGAGGCATTGCCCTCAAGCTCGAAATTTTTCTTGACTTTAGGCATTAAATATGCTATCTTTAAGGTAATTCTTCAACACTCTCTGCTACAAAACACTACCTTGGAGAGATTGAAGCAGTAATTAAGGAGGCATATTATATGATAAAATTAAGGAAGCTGTTATTGGTTGCTTTCTTCCTCTGCTTAGCAAATATTGGTTATGGGGAAGATGTTGTTAGTGTTGTCAGCATGGATAATACCCTTGACCCGCCAGGGGTAATGATAGGAGGGATTACCTCTGAATGGAAAGGGCTTTTAGAGGTGCCTGTCTGGACATTAACCAAGGTATCCTTAGCAAAAGAATCCTATTTTATGATGCCTGAAAAGCAAAATCAGTTCAAGTTTGGTGTGGTTTGTAAGGCAAAAAATAGCGGTGGATTTGATGAATCATACATTGTTTCATTAATGATTGAAAAGGAAACATTTCCGCACTCAGACAAATGGTATTTTGTAAGTGCTGACAGGGATACCCTCTTTTGTCGGGCAAAGAGTGTAGATAAAAGAAATTTTTTAAGTACCACTATCTTCCAGAAAGAACCAGAGGCTCGCTACAGACTTACGGTTTGTTCAAGGCTGACGGTTGGAGAAAGAACAACAAAAGAAATTACTTTTCTTACCATGAAATGCTCATCCGAATATCAGTGGTTTTATACAACAATTCCGTTCCTGCCCTTATCCATCCTTCATGACCCAAATGGTGATGCCAGCTTTACTGAACTGACCTCAAGGGCACAAATATCTCATTTGATGAGATTTGCTGTGTCTTCTATTCCTGCCAGAATAGAAGAGGCATTACAGGAAGAGCTTTCCTTTAGTTCAATAAAGGGCAGCCTTTTGGTAAAAAGACACGGAACAGATACACTGGAGCTTGTCTTTACCCCATCTCAGGCTATTTCTTCTGAAAAATCATCAGAATCACCCAATCTTATTGGTCCAGGATATGGCGATACCTACATTTTGGCCAAAAATATCCCTGTAAAGGTTATCTTTTCGCAAGTAGAAGGCAAGAAAAGCGTCTTTTTTCAGGTAGTCTCGGCTAAAGAGGCAGGGATACAGGATTCCTTTGAAATAATTACACTCTCAGCCGGTTCTATCCGGGAGGGAGCAGTGTTGTCTGATGAACTTAAAAAACAGCTTGCTTTGCTGAACATTGGATGGGATAATCAATGCACTGAACAGGAAAAAACAGTTGTAGCTGCAATGGGTAATATCTATCTGAATGATAAGGAATTTAAGACAAGTGCATGGACACAGCAAACACTCCTGCCAATCCTGTTTAAGATTGGACTCCCTATAGATTCAAAACAATTAGAGGTAACCATGAATCCGAGTGATGCCCCAAATTGTTTGGGGATAGAGCCTCGAGAGATAAAAATAGTCCTTGCTGATAAAAATTGCAAGCAAGAACCAGGGGATTTTTTCTCTTATCAGTCGTATGTTGATCGTTATTTTGGCACACCGTTTTTCCTTACCTTAGATGATAAAACAAAACCAGCAAACAGAACATCCCTGCATAGCCGAAGCATTTCGTCCATGCCAACTGAACACTGGACAAGTGGTTGGCAAGGGACAATAGTGGCTGAGGTTCATATTGGACACCCAATGGACGGACGGATTGAGGATACAGGAATTCCTATCAAAGGGGTTAGCTTTGAGGAACAAGGAACGACTCTTGCTGCTCAGGAAGAAGGGGAGCAATATACACTCAGGGAGCTTTCTACAGGGGGGCATCTTATTACAGCTAAGGCACATGGATTTAAGACATCATCTCAAAAAATAGATGTTTCATCAGTAAAATCAAGCTATCTAAAGATGATGCTTATCCCGGAAAAGCCATTTGTTTATGGATTTGTAAAGAATTCTGAAACAGGCGGAGGGCTTTCCGGAACAACCCTTGATGTGTTTAAGGGACAGAGCCCATTAAGACAAACAAAGGCAGGGCTGACCGGTAACTATTCTATAGATAACTTGAATAAAGGGATTGAATATACCATTATTTCTTCATCTGAAGGGTATGAAAAGAGGAGACAGACAGTATCTTTTGGTCCTGAACAAACAGTGGCAAGGGTAGACTTTCTCCTGACCAAGGCATTGCCGCCAACAGTTGTAGAAAAACCTGCCAAAGAACTGGCTCCGCCGGTTATAGCAATTAAACCTGTCTTAGCTCCAGAGTTGCCAATTGAGATACCAACTATGCCTGAAAAACCAGCACCATTAAAGGCTCTGGCTGAAATAAAAGAAGAAAAGGGGATTACAGTTAAAGAGGATAAGGGGACGATAAAGATAGAAATGACTCAGGCAGCGGTTAATTTTGTTACCGGCAGTCATATGGTTCAAGCCACAGCCTATCCTGTCCTGACAAAGGTAGCAAATATTCTTAAGGCATACCCGGATTGTAAGGTCATGATAGAGGGGCATACAGATAATGTTCCCCTTGGACCGGTTACGCGAAAGAAATATAAAGATAATAAGGGGTTGTCACGAGCAAGGGCAGAGGGTGTTATGACATTTCTGACTGAAAGAGAGGGAGTGCCAGCTGCTAATCTGACATCCATTGGGTATGGAGAAACAAAGCCGATTGCTTCAAATAAGACATCTAAGGGTAAGGCACAGAATCGAAGGGTAGAGATTACCATTAAAAAGCCTGAAGCGTCTGTGCCGTTGCCAGAGGTACTGCCGCAAGTGGCAGCCAAGGCTGCACAGGTTAAGAAGATTCCAGCACCAGAGCTGCCAAAGCCTGTAGTTGTTGAGGCAAAGCCAAAGCCTGCAGCACCACCTGTGCCTGTGGCAGCAGTGCCAGCAGTTCCAATACCAGCACCAGAGAAGCCAAAGCCTGTGGTTGTTGAGGCAAAGCCAAAGCCTGTAGCACCACCTGTGCCTGTGGCAGCAGTGCCAGCAGTTCCAACGCCAGCACCAGAGCTGCCAAAGCCTGCGGTTGTTGAGGCAAAGCCAAAGCCCGTGGCACCACCTGTGCCTGTTGTAGCAGTGCCAGCAGTTTTATTGCCAACGGTCTATCCCATGCTGACCAATGGTGGGTTTGATGATGGGATGAATGCATGGACTTCAAGAAAAGAAGGGGTTGGGAATATCTATGTTGGCATTACTAACGATAGTCAGCTTCATCCGACAACTATTGAGATGAAACGGCAAAAATCACAGTCTGCCATGGGTGAGGCAGGAGTTTTTCAATTGTTAAATATTAATGTTTACAGGTATACTCAGATTAACCTGAAGGCTGACATAAAGATATATGGGGCAAGCATGTCTGGCGATGGCAAGACTGGTGGACAGTATCCTGTATGCCTTGAATTAAAATACACTGGTACAGACGGCAAACCATATATCTTCAAGCATGGTTTCCTTGTAAGCGGCAAGCTGAATTATCCTGATATTGGCGAACAAATAAAGAAGAGGCAGTGGACTACCTATGTCTCTCCAAATTTGGTACAGCTTTCCCCCAGACCAGTAAAGATAACAGAGGTAAATATTACTGCTAAGGGCTGGGATTTTGTGAGCAGGGTTGATGGTGTTGAGCTTCAATTGGGCATATTGCCATCTGAGGTAGCTGAGGTGCATAAACCGGCAGAGGTTGTTATTTCAAAGAAAAAGCCTCAAGCACCTGCTGTACCACAGGTAGTTACCTATGCCAAACTTATGAATGGTGGATTTGAGCAGGGAATGGAATGCTGGCAGTCTGTTACGCAAGGATTAGGAAAGATAAAGGCTGATATGGTAAGGGATGATGACCAACACCCTCATAGCCTTGAGATAAGCAGGCAGGATTCAAACTCTACCACTGGCGGGGCAAGCGTGTTCCAGATGCTGGATATTAGTACCATCAGGTATAATCTCTGTGTTCTGCATGGAGAGATAAAAGTACTTAGAAGCTCCCTTTCCGGGGATAAAGGGTATCCTGTTTGCTTAGAGATGGAATATATGGATATTACAGGCAAGCCTCATCTCTTCAGGCATGGATTCCTGATAAAAGGTAAGCTGCGATATCCTGAGATGGGGGAAATGGTTAAAAAGAATAAATGGATAGATTATGCCACACCTAATCTTATGGAACTGTATCCAAAACCAGCCAAAATAACCTGCGTAAGGATAAAGGGTGATGGCTGGGATATGGTTAGTCGGGTGGATAATTTAAGCATAGAGCTATCAAGTAAGCCCATAGAAAAGCCGGTAGTGGTTATTCCTCAGCCAAAGATAGAATTGCCAGCAATGCCAAAGCCTGAAATAAAGGAAGAGGTAAAGCCTCCTGTAAAGAAAGAGTCTGAATCATGGATAATGGATGAAGGAGAGGCTCTTGGTAAATTTGGAGAAATGGAGTCTGCCGGCATGGAAAGATTGGCTGAATCATTAGTTGTTGATCCCAGGGGCGTAGAAGAGCTATCCATACTCTTGGTATCTCCAAGCATTAACCCCAAACAAGCAGCCAGAATACTCTATAAGCTCTATCAGTTACAAGGAGATAAGGCAGTAAATAAGGTGTTAAAGATTGTAGACGATATTAATCAGGATAAGGCGGAAAAGATTAAGAAATTGCTGTCTAAATAGTTGCACGCAGATGACACGGATGCTGTTAGATTTACACAGATGAAGAGAAAATTCGTGTAAAACCGTCTAATCTGCGTGCTATATTTACAGGAGACAATAATGGAATGTAATACATTATCTAACAAGAAAAACTGTACCTGTACATATGAACCATGTAGTCGAAAGGGAAAATGTTGTGAATGTGTTTCATATCATCGACAAAATGGGGAATTGCCGGGCTGTTTCTTCCCGACAGAGGTGGAATCAACCTATGATCGGTCTATCAAGAGGTTTGTTCGTGTCTCTGTCATGCCCTTTCCTCCAATAGCTTTTGGGCAATAAAGAGGTCAATTGGTGTATCTACATCCACAGACACAGCCTCTTCCATTACATATCCGCGAATATCCAGCTTTTTTTTCTCATCGATTGCCAGAGCTGCTGCCTCAATAACCTCTCGTCTGGTTACTGTAATTGCTCCATTTAGCCGATAAAGCTCAGGCAAGTCTTGTCGTCTGTGATAGGTGTTCTTTGTCTCTATAAACGGGTAAACCTTATCCTCTCTATCTATTCTTCTCATCCAAAATGGGTGCTGAGTAACCTTACACAGGCTAACAACCATATCTGACTGGGTTTGTATAATTTTTTCTATGGCTGCATCAATATGAGATACATCCCTTAATGGTGAGGTTGGCTGAAGTAAAACAATATAGTCAGGAACATACCCTTGAGACCTTAATGTATTTAATGCATGCTGAATAACAGGCAAGGTAGGAGTATCATCCTGAGCCAATTCTTTTGGACGCATAAATGGTATCTCAGCCCCATATTCTTTAGAAACAGAAGCAATATTTTTATCATCTGTAGAGACAATTATCCGGTGTAGATGAATGGACTTCTTTGCTTCCTCAATAGTATAAGCAATCAATGGCTTATCAAGGAGAGGGGTAATACACTTTTTAATTATTCCCTTTGATCCACCCCTGGCCGGAATTAATCCAAGAAACTTAAGATGTTGCATCTTTATCACCTTATTGAACAAAAATTCTCGTAACTATTCAGGTGTAACAATGATTAAGGCAGGGACAAGCCCTGCAGCTACAGCGATTTGTAGCTGCGGATCTGCCAGAGGTGCACACTATCTCCTTGTGGTTGCCGTCTTCATTCTGGATTCTGTCTCCTGAATACCTGAATAATTACATTTTCTTGAAAACTAAAATACTAAAGAGAACTAACCAATTACTATCCCTTAAGCCTTTTAGTAAATTTACTGCCAATATTTTCCTTAATCTTCAATACTCGTACATGGGAGATATTCAGCCTTTTGCCAATATCCCTTAATGTATATCCCTGAGCAAGTAATTCAATCACATCCTGTTCCCTTCGAGTCAATTCCTTAGCTTTCATCTGTTGAATAAAAAGGGCATCATCTACCCTTACATCAAAGGGTGCTGTTTGATCAGGAATAATATCTTCTAAGGTAGTACCATCCTCATTTAATGGTTCATTAAGGCTAATGATGTTTGCATATTCGGTATGTCGACGCAGATAGTTTTTTAAATGGAAATAACAACCACCCCTGATATAGGCATCATTCTTTCCCTCAAATTCACCACGCATCCATCCTTCCCAGAGGCGATAAAGCATCTCCTGATAAAGGTCATCCTGTTCAATAACCCGGGATGGAATAGCTATCTTCATGGACAGCCGCTTAAGATATGGTGAAAACCTTTTGGCTAATTCTGCAAACTCCACCTTTTTGTCATCCTTTTAGTCGCTCATCAAGACACAAAGAAATCCTACTGGTCCATGACATTTGAGTTTAGTGAGTTGGGAGGGAAACCCCTAACCTCTCTCAAGAGGGGTGGCTGCGAAGCAAACAGGATGTGTAAGACTTCCGAAGTCTGCGTGGCTATGAAGTAGATGGGGCGTGTCTCTCTTCTCATCCACAAACTCAAATGTCATGAACCACTATTTACTGAAATCAGCATCATGAACATACAGCCTTCTTCCCAGCAGCCCATTATATGCTGTCCAATTGCTGCTTGGATCAGTCTTCTGCTCTATAATCTGAATAAATCGCTTTACCTGAGCACTCAGATTATCCGCATGATGAAGGGCACATGCCTCAAGGGTTTTGGGTCTCTTGGGTGAGCCAAAGGCATATTCGCCATGATGGCTTAGTATCATATGCAATAGATTTATCCTCAAGGATGAGGGGAAGTCTTCAATGGTTTCAATTCTTTGGGAGACCATTTGTTCGCCTATAACAATATGTCCAATAAGCTCCCCTTCATCTGTGTAATCAACACACAGACTATACCGGAGTTCATCAATCTTTCCAATATCATGAAGGATTGCCCCTGTAAGGAGGAGTTCCCTGTCAATCTGTGGATATGTCTCACAAACAACCCCACACATCTTAAGTAATTCACAGGTATGCTCCAATAATCCGCCAATATAGGCATGATGAACAGAACGGGCAGCCGGTGCTTGCTTAAACCTTGATAAAAAATCAGCATCATTAACAAAGGATTTCAGCAGCTTTTTCAGGTATGGATTATTAATTCCCTCGATAACCTTGAAGAGATGGGCAGTCATTTCTTCAATATCCTTATCTGTCTGGGGCAGAAAATCATTTAATTTATACTCTGTATGCTTAGAAATAGAATCAATGGTTAGCTGTATCTTGCCCCGATATTCCCCTGCACGGCCATTAATCCAGACAACATCCCCCTCCTCAAACAGGGTGGTGTAAAAATTAGCATTTTCCCATGCAACAGCATCCATAAACCCTGTCTTATCACCAACTTCTAACGATAGATACTGTTGAGGCTTATCCTTAAATTCACGCATCTCTTTCTTTTTTACTGCAAAACAGCTCTTGACTATACTCCCTTTTTTTAGCTCAGAAATGTATTGCTTTTGTGCAACAGTCATTGTGTTCACTCTCCTTTGTAGGGGCAACCCCCCGTGGTTGCCCATTATTATCAGGATATGTACAGGATTATCAGGGCAGACACACAGGTCTGCCCCTACTGAATCTGTTCCAGATTTGGATTAAATACAAAAATCCCCATCTTTCTCTTTATTTCTTCAAGGGTGTATCCCATATCTAATAGGATATTAACCTCTCCAGCATAGTTTGCCTCATCAACCGGTCCATGGCAGCCGATACAAGGGATATTGTGTGACGGACACCGTGCCTTGCAGCCAGCAATGGTGACCGGTCCAAGGCAAAACAGACGACTATTCACCAATAAACACTCATTTTCTACCATTTTACACTCACTACACAAAGGGAAGCTTGGAAGCTCTATTATATCACCATGAAGAAATGACTTGAATATTCTTAAAAACCATTTCTTTTCTATGGGACAACCAGGGATAGACAGATCAACCTTCACAAAGTTTTTAAGTGGTTGAGCAGGCAACACCTCTGGCACAGGAAGGCTATCAGAATATTCAACCCCTTTTTCTCCATATACACCCTTAATCATCTCTGCCCGCGGAATATCGTTCCTCATGGCATACATCCCGCCCCAGCTGGCACAGGTACCCATAGCCACCAAGATAGCTGCTCTGCTCCGTATCTCCTTTAATCTCTCAAGGTCTCTTATTGTAGAAACCGTTCCCTCGACAAGGGCAAGGTCAATGTTTGTTTCCTCATTCCCTGTCTGAGCCATGATAAAGGATTTAATGTCAACCCTTGAGGCAATCTCAAGCAATTCATCCTCACAATTCAGGATGGTAAGTTGATCACCGGCACAGCTTGACAATCCATATATTCCAATCCTTGGCTTTGGCATTTTTTAACCTCATCGTCTTAAAAAAAACAGTGCTATTTATTCAATCGTTCAATTTCTTTTCGTATTTCATCAAGTACTTCTTTATTTCTAATTTCTTTTTTCTCGCCAACTTTAGACGAGAAGATATAAAAAACCTTGCCCCAGTATTCCTTCTCAAAATTCTCGTGGGTTTTGAGTTGTAAATTCTTTTCCTTGAATATTTGTGACAATTGTATGCCTTGGTTTATCGGTTTTATTTGTATTCCTACATGTTTTTCTTTAATTTTGATGAAAAAATCAACATTATAAAGCCTATCCCATTCATCTGGAGCAGGCTCTATTTTAATTCCAATTTCTTGTTCAAGCTGTCCGTAAACTGTTTTGATTTCTGTCATATAACCATCAAAGGTGCGGTCAATTACGAGTTGTGTCATATAGTTAATGCAATCTTGCTCAGTAATTTCCTCAACTTCAGATGAAATGACTTCAGTTATCTTAATGTAAAGTTTCTTGCCAAGTTCTTCCAGATGGTCTTTGGAGCGTACATTCTTAAAATAGTATTCACGACATTCATCAATCGTTTTCGAGCTGTGCGGTTGTTGCATTAAGCCACAGAAGCATAACAATAGTACGCAAATACAGGGAAAGATCCACAAAGGGTGTGAATTATAAGAGACACAACCCTTGTCAGGCTTTTCTCATTTGCAATTATTCCTGTTTC
>JAHIZN010000369.1 GCA_018814245.1 bacterium | reverse complement strand
AGATATGGGGATAACAATATAATCAATGCCTTAAAATCGAAGGGAAGATTACAGGGTTATCATTCCTAAGGGGATAAGTTGTATTATCCTCATATTTTTCTAATCCCTATATCTCCTTATCTCCTCCATAATCTCCCACATATCCTTTTCTTACACTACCTGAACGGTTACACAAATTATACCAGAGTTGATCCTATTTGTCAATCACTTTTGGGGCAGCCAATCACCTGTTACATATAATAACATTAACACACGGCTTTTGTTTTTTTATTTTATGTGTTGATGTCTTTATCTGTTCATTCCAAACAATCAACCTTTCAGCCAAAAGATTGCTTATTATTTCTGCCTGTGCCTTAGCCATGGTTGTATTATTATCATATACCTCTATTTCTATGGGCAGCCCAAAATAATTCTTTATTTCATCTGCTACCTCCTGAATAAGCAGCATTGCATCTGGTTTAATCTGAACATCCTCTACTGATGGATCGAACATAACCCTGCTGGACAGAGTAATAACTAATCCATTTTTTTCCTGATGAACAAGAGCATCTATGGAAAATGGATTACCAACAATAGTATGTGGGGTACCCACCACATCAACATAACTAAAAATATAGGTATAAGTAGTATCTGTATCAATCATCTTATCCTTATCGCTTCTCCCATTCCATGGAAGATTATTCGGTAACACATAAGTGCCATTAAATTTCTTAAACGCTCGTCCCTTATCGTCGGTAATTACCAGATTCCATGAGGTAACGACCTCTCCCTTTGTTTGAGGATAAAAGGTAACGACTGTGTTTTTTACTAATCTCTTCAGGCAAGGAAAAACAACCTGTTTGCTATCCATGACAATACTATAATCCTGACTCCAAATGGAGCAGGTAGATGGTGATTCAGAAAGCAGCCTTTCTTCTGTGGCATTATATATCGGCACAGCATCATTCATATTTTCCTTAATCTCAAGCAATGGTTTTTTTGTAGTAAGTTTGAGCTTGTCCTCACCTGTAACAGTAACCTCTTCGGATTCACTACTCTCCTGTGAGGCAGCAGTACCCATGGCAGAGGTAGTACTATTACCGATAGTTTCTGTTGCCTCATGGATAGGATTCTGATGTGTATTGCTGACAACAATCTTCTCCTCAAGCAGTCTCACCTTATCCTCAGCATAGCTAATGCATGAGCACGCTATCAGCATAACAATAAATAATAGTCTAATCATTATTCCCTCATAATTTGCACAGAACTGAATGGAAAATGGAAAATGGAAAATGGAAAATTAGAAATGTGAAAGAAGGAAAACAATAGTGTCGTGTCAACTGTTAATTGTCGCATAGTTAATTATGTATGGACAGAGCCTGCCCCCCTGTCTCTGCCACCAATAAGCGACCACAAGGGTCGCAGCTACAAAGATTCCCACACACAACAATCGATCACAATGTAGCTGCAGGGCTTGTCCCTGCTTAACGGACACCCACAAGAGGAGAGCCTCTCTGGCAGGGATGTCCCTACAAATGGTTATGCAACAAGTTAAAGTTGACACGACAATAGTGCAAAGTGATAATATTTCAGTTTGTACTATCAAAAATCAATAATTTCCCATTTCCAAATGTTCTTTTGTTCATTAAACATTGATTGTCAAGAGTGAACATTGTTCACTTATTATTCCTCTGTGTCCTCTGTGGCTACAGCATTAAAATCCTAATATCTCCACTATCTTTTCCATCTTCGGCTCAACCACTATGGGTTTATTTGCCGACTTGATGGCACAATCAGGGTCTTTTAATCCATGACCTGTAAGGATACAAACAATGGTTGCCCCTTCAGGGAAATACCCCTGTTTGTTCAGTTTAATTACACCTGCAATTGATGCTGCTGATGCTGGCTCAACAAATACGCCCTCCATAGCTGCTATCATCTTATAAGCCTCAATAATCTCATCATCTGTCACCGCATCAATCAATCCACCTGATTCATCCCGAGCCTCCTCTGCCTGTTTCCAGCTGGCTGGATTGCCAATCTTTATGGCTGTAGCAATGGTTTTAGGATCTTTTATTACCCTGCCCTCAACAATAGGGGCAGAACCTGCTGCCTGAAAGCCAATCATCTTTGGCATGGAATTTATCCTGCCTGCTTGTTTATACTCCTTGTACCCCTTCCAGTAAGCCGTAATATTGCCTGCATTGCCTACTGGTATGGCATGGAAATCCGGTGCCCTGTCCAATACATCACATATCTCAAATGCACCTGTTTTTTGTCCCTCGATTCTATATGGATTAACAGAATTAACAAGGGTAGTGGGGTATTTATCCGCTACCTGCCGTACAATATCCAGGGCATCATCAAAATTCCCTTTAAGTGCAATAACCTGTGCCCCATGTATCAAGCTTTGAGCAAGTTTACCCATAGCAATTGCACCCTCAGGGATTATGACTGCACACCGTATCCCTGCCCGAGCTGCATAACACGCAGCCGAGGCAGAGGTATTGCCGGTTGAGGCACAAATAACAGCACGGCTGCCCTCTTCCATTGCCTTGGAAATAGCCATAGTCATTCCTCTATCCTTGAATGACCCTGTTGGATTTAAGCCCTCATACTTAAGGTAAATCCTTAGATTATTACCAAGAACACTACTCAGATTATAGGCATCTATCAGAGGGGTATTGCCCTCATTAAGGGTGATTACCGGTGTTTTCTCTGATACCGGCAAAAACTCCCTATATTCATTAATTAAACCCTCCCATGGTTTTCGTTGCAATGTACACATATTTAATAACCCCTTTTGTTTAGTATACCATCAAACTAATACACACAGTCTTGTCCTTTATTTCCGGCAGCCCATCAATCTCTGCAATGGCTGTCCTTAAATTTCCCTCTTCTGCCTCATGGGTAAGCATAATAATAGGTACAAACTGTCCTCGTTCCTTTTGGATGCATGAGGCAATACTTATACCATACTTTCCCAATATTCCGGCAATATTAGCCAATACGCATGGACGATCCTCTGCTGTAATTCTAAGATAATATCTTGAGCTTATGCTATCTGTCTTGCGAACCTTGATCATGTTCTCTTCCATTGTCAGCGAAGCTCTTGCATTGATCAACCCTTTTCCTTGATGTGCAAGCATGACCAAATCGCTTACAATTGCTGATGCTGTGGGAAGCTGCCCTGCACCCTTACCATAGAACATCATTGGTCCAACAAAATCTCCGATCAGGTAAACTGCATTAAAAACATCATTTACAGAGGATAGTAAATGATTTTCCGGGATCATGACTGGATGGACACTTGCCTCTATCTCATTTGCAGACAATCTTTTAGCAACACCAATAAGTTTAATAACAAAGCCCAGTTCCTTTGCATAGTCTATATCCTGCTTAGTTATCTTGGTAATCCCTTCGATGCTGATATCATCTAAGGATACATGCCCTCCAAATGAGATAGAGCTCAGGATACTCAGCTTATGAGCAGTATCTATGCCCTCTATATCAAAGGCAGGGTCTGCCTCAGCATATCCATTTGTCTGTGCCTGCTTCAATGCCTCTGAAAACTCAAGGCATTCATCAGACATCTTAGTCAGGATGTAATTACATGTTCCATTGATAATCCCATATATCTCGCAAATCTCATTTGCCACCAACCCTTGAGTTATGGCAGATATAATCGGGATACCACCCCCAACCGATGCCTCAGCATAAAAAGCTACCTGAGACTCAGCAGCTGTCTGGAATATCTCCTCCCAATACCTTGACAAGAGTGCCTTGTTTGCAGTAACAACACTCTTGCCTGCACGCATAGCAGAAAGGACAATGGTTCGGGCAGGCTCATACCCACCTATAAGCTCAATTACAACATCAATATCATCTGCATAAATTATTTCTTCTGCTTTAGTAGTAAGCAATTCAGGTTCAACCTCAACCCCCCTTGTTGTAGTAATATCAAGGTCAGCAATCCGTTTAAGACACAATCTTACACCGGTTTTTTCTTCAATCGAGGAAGCACTTTTTTGAAGTATCTTTACCACCCCGGCACCAATCGTACCAAATCCAATTAAACCGATATTTATTTGCATCTTTATTTTTCTCCTTTAGCTCATAATAAATGAAAATGTCAGACAATACTGAATTACTGTAATCGTTCAGGCTATAACATTAAAAGTGTAAGAAGGGGGATATGGAGATATGACATGAGATATGGGGATAACAATATAATCAATGCCTTAAAATCGAAGGGAAGATTACAGGGTTATCGTTCCTAAGGGGATAAGTTGTATTATCCTCATATTTTTCTAATCTCTATATCTCCTTATCTCCTCCATAATCCCCCACATCTCCTTTTCTTACACTACCTGAACGGTTACGAATTACTGAACACATATTTTGAATGTTTACAGTATAACAAATTTATACATATTGTCAAGCAATTTTTAATAGATCAGGGTCAATCCACTGTTGCTGGACAGCAATTCTCGGTGAAAAAATTAAGGACATATTATTGATAGTGTTATTTGGTCCAATATTATGAGTTGATACCCTATATATTGGTGGTATAATTATGGAATACACTACATATTGAGCTTTTTTGTCTTAAAAGGCTATT
>JAHIZN010000368.1 GCA_018814245.1 bacterium | reverse complement strand
TAAATTAATCGTCAATTATCTTCCCTATAGATTACACCCTTTGTGGTTCTTTCTTCTTTCGTTACAAAGGGTTGCCCATTTGAGGCAAAAAAGAGCCAATCTTTTATACTTAAATTTGACTTACCCACATGATTCGTTAAGTAACCCAGATTATTGAGCAATTATCACAGTTTTACGGTAGTAGTTTATAAAGATCCACCTTTTCCTTAGAGAGAAAAACATGGAAAATTTTTTTTTAATCAATCCCCCATTAAGCATGGATAAAAGATATGGTAAGCTTAAAAGTGCAGGCAGCACCATGCCTTCATTAGGGCTATGTTCGCTCGCCGGGGTAATAAGGCAACACAATGTAACCCCAGTGATTATTGAGACAAGCCCTTTTGGATTGTCTGATATGGATATTATTAACCAGATTCAGGCTGCTCAACCAAGATATGCAGGGATAACGGCTACAACCCTTTCAATCTTTTCGGCTGGCGAATTGGCAAAAAAGATTAAGCAGGTATGCAAAGAAACAATAATTATCATTGGCGGACCACATCTGACAGCTACACCTGAACAAACTATGGAATTATTTAAAGACTTTGATATAGGGGTTATTGGTGAGGGCGAGGAGACCATAAAAGAGATTATTACCAGGGATACAACTGACTTAAAAGAGATAAAGGGGATTATCTTCAGAGAGAATGGTCAGCTTCATAGGACAGAGTCCAGGTCATTTATCAAAAATCTTAACATGCTGCCTTTTCCTGCATTGGACATTCTGCCAAATTTTCCTAACGCCTATCATCCGCCATCCTTTAGATTTAAGCGGCTGCCAGCTGCATCCCTTGTTACCTCCAGGGGGTGTCCTAATAAGTGTATCTTTTGCGATCGCTCAGTTTTTGGAAGCCATTGTCGAGTATTTAGTGCAGAATATATTCTGGAAATGCTCCATAACCTTTATAATAACTATGGAATTAGAGAAATATTATTTGAGGATGATACCTTTGTAATGTTTAAGCCAAGATTGATAACTATTTGCGAATCCATCATTCAGGAGAAGCTAAATATCTCATGGTCGTGTCTTGGCAGGGCAGATATGGTTTCGCCAGACATCTTAAAGCTAATGAAAAGGGCTGGGTGTTGGCAAATTGCATTTGGCATAGAAAGCGGTGACCAAAAGATTTTGGATTTCATTAAAAAAAGAACACACCTTGATAAGATGAAAAAGGCTATTATCTGGACAAAAGAAGCAGGGATAATGACCAAAGGCTTCTTTATCATGGGATTTCCTACGGAAACAAGGGAAAGCATTCAACACACGATTGATTTTATTACTACAACCCCTCTGGATGATATTAGTGTTAACATGTTCACCCCATTCCCTGGATCTCAAATCTATCAGACAGCTAAGGAATTTGGAGAATTTGAAGATGACTGGAGAAAAATGAATCTCTTGGAGATAACCTTTGTTCCTCATGGATTAACCAAAAAGGAACTTAGTCAATATTCTATGCTTATCCTGAAAAGATTTTATTTGAAACCTAAAACTATTATTGCCTATCTTAAAAGAATGATCACGAATCCACAAGGGATATGGAATATCTTAAAAGGATTGATAGGATTTATTAAGGTAGTCAGGAAAGAAAAGTAACTATGAGACGAAAAATTTTTAAGTTTATAAGAAATTTGGTGGGATATTCAGCCAAATTTCCAGAAGAGATACAGATTGAGATAACCAACAGGTGCAATCTGAGCTGTAAGATGTGTATTAGAGATACGCTAAATATTCCTCTTGAGGACATGCCTTTTGAAACCTTTGAGGAGATCATGAAAAGGCTTTCCTTGAAATCTCCATTGATTAAATTGCTCATCTTAACAGGTTTGGGAGAACCCCTGATGCATCCAAGGTTAGCAGAAATGATCGCATTGGCAAATAAGCTTTTACCTAATACTATGATTCAATTTACATCTAATGGTTTTCTGCTTGGGGATAAGAACAGGATATCTTTGGCTAAACTTAAGGTTGAAAAGATTACCATATCGATTGAGTTATTACCATGGAGTAATACATCAACCCTTGACTCTCATCCCCCTGATCAAAGGGTAATTGAGAATATTTCAAGCTTGAGCAAATCGTTAAAAGACACCCATATTTATCTCCAAACTGTAATGCAAAGAGATGGACTAAAAGGATTAGAAGAGATAATCAAGTTTGGCTCTCAAATAAAGGCTAAGGCTGTTAACCTTGTAAGAAAGGACACCAGCTATGATCCTCAGCTTGTTCGGCCATCACAAGAAAATGAAAAGATCCTGATCAAGCAAGCCAAAAAACTTGGAAGGAAATATGGGATACAGGTATATTGTATCAATGATCAGCATCTTTTGATGCGTATTGCTGCCCATTTTGACAGGGTTTGTCTGCGAACAGATAACTATATTTATATTGATGTTGACGGAAATGTTACCCCTTGCTGTAATCTCCGTAATTTGATAGGGGGCAATATTCTGAAAGAAGATCTATCGATTATATGGCATGGAGAAAAGATGCAGCAATTTCGTAAAAACCAAACCAAGATCTGCGTCAACTGCGATACCTTGAAATATAAACAAAGGAGTAATAAATGAAAATTACCTTTGTTGAGCCGCCGCCTATTACAAAAAAAACACCAGAAAGATTAGCCGGGTGCAGCTATGAACTCTATCACTTCCCTGATCTGGCAAACCTTTACCTGCTATCTTATATTCATCGATGCGGGTTTGAGGTGAATTATATAGATGCAGTCATGGAGAAATGGGACAGGGATAAATTTTGCGATAGATTAAGAGAGGATATGGCTGATGTTTATATAATTCACTCAGTTATCCTTTCTAAGGCTACAGATATAGAGGCTATTAAATGGATACGATCTATTACCAGCAAGGCTATGATTCTTTTTCATGGACCTGAACCTACAAGGGTAGCACAAGAATATCTCATTGATTCGAAAATAGTTGTATTTAGAGGAGAACCAGAAAAGAATATAATTACCTTTCTTGAAAAAGGTGTTATAGAGGGAGGAAGTTATCTCAAGGATGACAAGATTTGTGAGGAACCACCATCCTCTCAAATCTTGATTGATTTTGATGAGTTGCCTGTTCCCATGAGAACATACGGGATATTAAGCAAGTATAAAAATAAATACTTCAACCCTAAATTTCAAAAAAAACCCTTTACCGTGATGATGGCTTCCCGTGGCTGTGCCTTTAATTGCCTTTTCTGCGTTCCAAACTCTATTAGCTTTGCTAGACAACTTGAATATTTAAGATATTTTAACAAAAAACCATCGCCATCTATTGGTAGTGCCAACCGCATTATTGCAGAATTCAGGCAGATAAAAGAGGAAGGGTTTGGGTCTGTGTTGGTCATAGATGATCAGTTTTTATGGGGCAAAGAAAGAACCTTAGCCATTTGCAATGGCATTAAAGAATTAGGCATAGAATGGGGATGCCTTTCAAGGGCAGACTTTTTGACAGATGAAGAGGTAATAAAAAGCCTTTCTGAGGCTGGATGCAAATCAATAGATATTGGGGCTGAAAGCCTTTGCCAGAGAACACTCGATTATGCCCGAAAGGATATGAATCTGGAAACCATTTACAAGGCTATTGACCTCCTCCAGAGGTATAATATTACACCAAAAATAAACATTGTACTTGGTCTTTCTCCATTTGAAACCAAACAGGAACTAAAAAAGACGATTGCCAAGCTTAAGCAAATGAAGGGTACAAATGTCATGTTTTCTATAGCCACCCCTTTTAAGGGAACAGAGTTTTATTCCCATTGTCAATCTCATGGATACTTGATTGACGAATCAGATGATATTGATCCACTGCATAAAGCCATTATCAGTTATCCTGAACTAAATAATAACACATTGGAACAATTTCAGAGATACGCTTATAAAGCTTACTACCTGCGGCCACAATATATATTAAAAAGAATTGCTTCATACACTAATTTCCAGTGTTTTGTAAATGACATCAAGATAGCCATAGAATTACTAAGGAAAAAGAAATGAAGATAAGTTTTATTGTTCCGGCATATAATACAGAATCAACCATCAAACAAGCTGTGGAGTCTATTTTTAATCAAAAGGGAGACTACTTGATAGAGGTAATTATCGTTGATGATGGCTCAAGGGATGGGACACTTGATATTGCAGAGGAATTAAAAAGTAGATTTCCAAACATTTTTGTTATACATCAAGATAATTCAGGTGAGGCATCAGCCCTTAATGCCGGCTTGGATAGAGCCTCAGGCGAGATAATAGCCATTGTTGAGGCTGATGTGGAGATAGAAGAATACTGGCTGAAAAAGGTATTGAAACTGTTTAAGGATGAAAGGGTTATGGGAGTAGGCGGGCGGCTGATTACACCAAAAGACGATCCATGGATAGCCAGATTGGCTGGGTATGAGGTTGAATATAAACTTAGGAATAATGAAGAGTATCCTATGCATATTACATCTGCTAACGCCATCTATCGAAAAGAAGTATTTGAAAGATTTGGCAGATTTGATGAACAATTAAAAAACTCCTGTTTAGATGCAGATTTGAACCTAAGAATTATAAAAAATAACTATAAACTATGCTATGTTAAAGAAGCTGTGGCACTGCATCACTTTAAGACTAATTTCCTTGATTACATGAAACGGCAGTATGCCTATGCCAGATACAGACCATATCTTCGTGGAGCAGCTCTATATAAAACAGATTATTTTTTAATGTTTCAGATATTATTAACAGGAATCTTGCTCTTTTCTTTACCTGTATGCATAATCTGGCCATGGAGCACTCTATCCATATTCCTTGTTATCATTCTCATTCAACTGCCTATGACCATCAGGCTGCTATTTGCAAAAAAAAGTATTGTTGTTTTATACCTGCCATTTTTAATGGTAATTAGAAATATCGTGGGATTAACAGGATACTGTGTTGGGCTTAAGTTGCAGAAATCGTAACTATTCAGCCAAGTGAAGTACAAAAAAAGAATATGAACCACGGAGGCACAGAATTCATAGAGAAGACAGAAGATAATATGCTCTGACCACTGCATTTGACTTCTGTTTTCTATAAATTCTCTGTGTCTCCGTGTCTCTGTGGTTAGTTTTTACTTCAGTTGGCTAAAGTGTTACCAAAAATCAAATCATGGAGGATAACAGAATGTCTGTAAAAAGTACTATTCTGGCTATTACTATAAGTGCTATATTAATTATAACCATTTTTGAGCTGGTCAGAAGGCGAAAATTAAATGAAGAATATTCATGGCTATGGATGCTTACTGGATTTGTTATCCTGATACTATCTATTTGGGAAAAGGGATTGACAACCATTACCAGTCTTATTGGAGCTGTGCTCAATACCTCTACCCTATTCTTTTTTGGCATTATTTTTGTGATGCTTATTAGTCTTCACTTTTCTGTAGTACTTTCAGGGTTAACCAATAAGATAAAAAAACTTGCTCAACAAATAGCCTTGCTCGAAGGAGAAATGAGGAATAATCATGAAACCAAATAAATTAGAAAGGATAGATTTTTTACTCTTAATCTTGGCATTATTTATAGGTTTTTATTATATCGGCTACATAGATTGGAGACATCCTGCAATCCATGATGATAATCCAGGTGTCTTTTTTGAGCTATGGTATAGCCTTAAGATCGCTATTCCGCAAATGGGTAATATGTTTACATGGAATCCCTATTGGAGTGCAGGGATACCCTCTATGCAATTCTATCCGCCCGGTTTTATTTTTATTGGTATCTTTCTCGATATGATCACCCTTCATCTCCTTAATATTGAAAATATCTATTCTCTACTTACTTTATTTACCTATTTTCTTCCAGGTGTTTCAACCTTTTTCCTCTACAGCAGGCTTGGTTTGAGCAGGACAAGCACCTTTTTTACAGTCTTAGTCATGCTGCTTTATCATGTAGCCATATTAAATAGTATGTTTCTTGGGGCAGATATTGGAGGGATGGCAATTGGAATGCTGAGCAACCGAATAGCCATTGGACTTTTTCCATTAGCCCTTTATTTTGCCATTGGATGCTTTCAGGAGAATGGAAGGCTGAGGGATGTGGTTTTAACTGGATTGACACTCGGCATAATATATCTTACCCATCCCATGCACAGCATTTTACCTACACTTGGTATATTTTTAATATGGCTCTTTAATCATCGTTCATTGCGTAAGGGTTTTTGGGTATTATCTATTGCCATTGGGACATCAGCCTTTTGGGTATTACCCCTGATACAGAGGTCTTCTTGTCTTAAGCTTGGTTTTGTGTGGCCGTTTTCTCTTCAATATCTTGGGGTATGGGCAGAAATACTTTCTCCGTATCTTATCCTTTATGCCCTTTCCATGGTTTGGGTATTCCAATACGCCTCTCTTCATCAAAAGAGGATGGTGCTGCCATTAATCTGTCTTGTGCCAGCCATGTTATTGTTTATTATCTTCAATTATCTTATACTGTTCAAGTGTTTTGATATTGGATTCTTTGATGCCTTCAG
>JAHIZN010000367.1 GCA_018814245.1 bacterium | reverse complement strand
CTCAAGCTATTCAAGACTGGAGCCGAAAATATAAACAGAATAAAGGTCATATCTTTGTGCCCATTCACAGATTGCTTGTATATCTTTTGCTTGTATCATCTCTCCCCTCTACCCTTTCTCATGACACTTCAAGCATCTCTGTGCCTCTCTGACAGCCATATCATGGGTAAAGCCGAGCTCCACCTCTTCAAACCCGCATAATCTTTTTTCCGTATCAAGGGTTGGCATGATGTGCCTTTCTGCCTTACTTGGACCCGCATCCTCAACCAAGGATGGTCTTCTCCCGACAGTAATTACCTCCTCGCTTTCCTTACCGTTATTCAGATATTTATCAATGGATATTGCCGCCTTATTTCCTGCATTTATGGCATCTATCACCGTAGCTGCCCCGGTAGTTACATCCCCGCCGGCAAAGACCCCCGGGATATTGGTTGCCTGTGTTTCAGGGTCAACAACAATGGTGCCGTCGCGTTTAATCGAAATTCTATCACGAATAAAATCAGTCTCCACCCTTTGTCCAATTGCCGGGATAATCACATCTGCCTCAATCACAAACCCTGAGCCCTCTATCTCCACAGGTTTTCTTCGTCCACTTTTGTCAAAGAAATCGCTCAGTTTCATCTTGGTACATTCAAGCCCCTTCACCTTGTCTTGCACAATTATTTCCGCCGTAGGCTCTCCCTCCGCGTTCTCCGCGTCTCCGCGTGAGCAATCCCCATGTGTAATTATCCCCACTGGAGCAGTAAGCAGCTCAAAGCATATCCCCTCATGCTCTGCATCCTCAATCTCCTCCAGATTTGCCGGCATCTCATCCCTGCTGCGGCGGTAAACAATGGTCACAACACTTGCCCCAAGCCTGAGAGATGCCCTTGCTGCGTCTATGGCAACATTTCCAGCACCTATCACCACAACCCTTTTATCCTTTACATCCACAGGATTACCAAGGTTTAACATCATCAAATACTCTAATGCCGGAATAACACCATCTGCATCCTCACCCGGAATATTAAGCGAGGATGTCAGCCTTGCCCCAACCCCAATAAAGACAGCGTTGTAGTCCCGTTGCAGATCATCAAAGCTAATATCCTTGCCAATCTCTGTATTTGTCTGAATCTTTACCCCAAGCCTGCAAATATCATCAATCTCAATTTGTAGAATATCCTTTGGCAATCGATAGTTAGGAATTGCCACAGCAAGCATACCGCCGGCAACGCTCAATGCCTCAAAGATGGTTACCTGATACCCTCTTCTTGCCAAGTGATAGGCACAGGCAAGGCTTGCAGGTCCAGCACCAATCATGGCAATTTTTTCATCCCTAATCCTTTCCACCATTGGTTTGGGCATAGCCCTTTCTATCTCTGCCTCATGGTCAGCCACAAACCTTTTCAACCCCTTTAATGCCACTGGCGAATCTATATCTGACCTGCGGCACCTTGATTCGCATGGGTGATGGCATACCCGCCCACAAATTGATGGGAAGGGATTTTTCTCCTTGATCAGCTCAAGTGCTTCAATGAATCTTTCCTCAGCAATCAAGGCTACATAGCCATGTACCTCAATGTTTACCGGACAGGTATCAGCACACGGTGCAACATAAAGCTCATCGCAAACATGAGCCGGACATTTTTTCTTTTCAATATGTATCTCAAACTCTCCCCTGAATTTATCTATTGCTGAAAGGATTGGATTTGGGGCTGTTTTGCCAAGATTACACAGGGCAGTATCCTTAATCATCCCCCCAAGCTCTATCAATGTATTCAGGTCAGCCATTTCCCCATGCCCCTCAACAATCCGTGATAATATCTCAAACATCCGTGTAAGCCCAATACGGCATGGGGTACATTGACCACAAGACTCATCCTTCAGAAACTCAAGAAGAGACCTTGCAGATTCAACCATACAGCTATTCTCATCCAAAACAACAACTATCCCGGAGCCAAGCATTGCCCCTGCCTTTTCTAATGATTCATAATCTAAGGCAACTTCCATCTCTTCCGGCAGGATAAACCCACCCGATGGACCGCCAACCATGGCTGCCTTAAATTTCTTTCCCTTGATCATGCCACCGCCAATGCTAAAAATCAAGTCTCTCAGCGGTGTGCCCAGGGGAAGCTCTACCAGCCCGGTATTATTCAATCTTCCTGACAGGGCAAATATCTTTGTCCCCCTGGATTTTTCTGTGCCAATGCTGCTGTACCATTTGCCGCCATTTGAGATAATAGCAGGTATTGAAGCAAGGGTTTCAACATTATTAACTAATGTTGGCTTGCCCCATAAACCCTCTTCTGTTGGAAATGGCGGCTTTGGCGTTGGCATACCTCGCCTGCCCTCAATAGAGGCAATGAGTGCTGTCTCTTCACCGCAGACAAAGGCACCATGCCCTTCCTTTATCTCTAATTGCAGGCTAAAACCAGTACCAAGTATATTATTACCCAATAACCCCAGTTCATTAGCCTGAACAATGGCAAGCTCAATGTGTTTAATGGCAAGGGGATATTCGCTTCTGATATAGACATATCCCTTCTCTGCTCCAACAGCATACGCCGCCGCAATCAGACCCTCGATAACCAGATGCGGATCACCCTCCATAATGGTTCGATTTATAAACGCACCGGGATCACCCTCATCACCATTACAGATGACATATTTTGCACTGCCTCCGCCAGAGATGCTATCTCCGCCAGAGGTGCTACCTCCTGCCTTTTGGCACAATTCCCATTTTGTTCCGGTTGAAAAGCCTGCCCCGCCCCTGCCCCGCAGTCCGGAGATTTTTATTTCATCTACAACCTGCTCAGGAGACATGGAATCCAGGACACTAATCAGCCCCAGATAGCCACCCTGACCAATATAATCATCAATCTGTGACGGATCAATCTCACCCCTGTTTTTTAGCACAATCTGCTTTTGTTTATTATAAAACGGTATGGCATAATCATAGCTGATCTTTTTATTTGTAAGCGGATCCGTATAAAGAAGCCTTTCAACAACCTTGCCTGCCTCTATGGTTTGCGAGACTATCTCCTCTACATCATCCATAGCTACCTGCTGATAGAATATCCTTTCTGGATAGATAATAACAATAGGACCCTTTTCACAAAATCCATGGCAGCCGGTTTCCTTAATGCAAACATCATCAAGCCCTTTTCTTTTCAGCTCCTCCTCAAAGAGCGGGATAAGCCCAACACCGCCAAATGCCCGACACCCTGTGCCGCCGCAAACAGCAATACACCTCTTCCCCTGCTGAATAGAGGACTGGATAGCCCCTTGATAATCCTTAAATGCCTGTACTGATTCTAATTTTTTCATATTAAATATCCGTCCTTTTAGTTTAGTAATTCCTTGTGAAAGACAAGGAGAAAACAGAATAATCCACAGATTCTCGCAAAGGTCGCAAAGTTTTCGCAGAGTCCGAAGAGATAAGGCTAAAGAAAGGAGATGATGAAAATCTCATCTTTTTCTCTCTTTCTCTGCATTCTTTGCGAATCCTCTGCGATCTCTGCGAGAATCTTTTTTCCATAATGAGAATTGCTGTTTGTACCCTTCAAAATGAAAATTGTTGCCTTGTAAGCAAAACAAAATCGTAACTATTCAGATAATAAAAAGGTGATAAGAAGATGAAGGAGATGAAGGAGATGAAGGAGATAGGGAGATAATAGATTATTGGTAAATATTTGAGTATCAAGTTATCCACAGCTGGCAGGGGTAGGGTGGTGTGAATATCTTATTACTCGATGTTCAAGTTTTT
>JAHIZN010000366.1 GCA_018814245.1 bacterium | reverse complement strand
ATCACCATCACGAAAATTGTATGGGCGACTGACCGGTTGTCCATACAGCATATTATGCTTGTGCCACACGGAAGACCCTTGTAGGGGCAGACCTATGTGTCTGCCCTGATACCTACAGCATATTATGCTTGTGCTACACGGAAGACCCTTGTAGGGGCAGACCTATGTGTCTGCCCTGATACCTGCAGCAGATTATGTTTGTGCTACACGGAAGACCTCTTCAATAGTAGTTAATCCATTAAATACCTTTTCTATCCCATCTTCGAGCAATGTCTTTAAGCCATGTTTTTTTGCTACTTCCATCATCTGGGTTCCGCTGGATCTATCTACAATCCTTTCCTCAAGTTCCACAGACATAGTCAGGAGTTCAAATATGCCGATTCTTCCTTTATAGCCGGTCTTATTGCATATTTTACATCCTTTACCCTTAAATAGCTGGATATTGTCAGGAAGCGGTATATTCATTTTATCCATAAGCCTCAAGAGGGTACTGGACGGATTAATCGGCTCTTTGCAATGATGACAATTAGCTCTGATCAATCGTTGGGCAAGAACACAACGCAGTGTAGAGGCAATGAGAAATGGCTCTATACCCATATCCATAAGTCTGGTAATCGTACCAACAGCATCATTGGTATGCAGGGTACTTAAGACCAAGTGTCCGGTTAGGGCAGCCTCAATAGCTGTTTGAGCAGTTTCAAAGTCCCGAATTTCACCAACCATGATAATGTCTGGATCCTGACGGAAAAAAGCCCTTAAACCCGCTGCAAAGGTAAACCCTATATTGGGACGAACCTGCACCTGATTAATCCCATTAAGGTAATATTCTACAGGGTCTTCAATGGTAACTATCTTTTTTGTTGGAGCATTTAATGTATTAAGGGCAGCATACAGAGTGGTAGTTTTTCCGCTGCCAGTAGGACCTGTAACCATAACCATCCCATTTGACTGCGAGACAGCTGCCTTGAAATCTTCTGCTATAGATGGAGTTAAGCCAATCTCATCAAGACCTAATGTAATGTTTGATCTATCCAGGATACGAATAACTACCCCCTCTCCGGCAATGGTAGGCAAAATAGAGATACGCATATCAATAGCCTTATTCTTAAGGTTTATATTGAGTCGTCCATCCTGGGGGAGTCTTTTTTCAGTAATATTTAAGCCTGACATAATCTTAATTCTGGAGATAATAGATGGCTGCAAAGCCTTTGAAAGGTTCATAACCTCCTGCATAATCCCATCAATACGATACCTTATCTTCATGATATTTTCAAATGCCTCAATATGAATATCGCTGGCTTTTTTTTCTATAGCCTGAACAATTATCCCATCTACAAGCCTAATAAGTGGGGTATCAATGATAACAGGTGCCTCTTCTTTCTTTTTCCTCTCTATTTGGATATCCAAGCTGGAGATTGCACTTGCAATATTTTGAAGATTTTTATCATCTTCAAGATTTTGCTCTTCAGCATCCAGATCTTGAATCTCATGACAACTAAAGATCTGATTTAATGTTAATTCAATGTCAGGTGCATAACCAAGCAATGGCTCTATATCGTAGCCAGCGACAAGTCTTATATTATCTATTGAAAAAATATCTAAAGGGTTAGCCATTACTAAGGAAAGTTTATTATCTGTCTTATTTATACATACGAAATGATATCTTCGGCATATAGTTTCTGAAAGCAGACGGGAAAACTCTTCATATCCATAGTAGGAAGAGATGTCTATATATTTGGTGTGGGTTAAATCAGACTTTATGGTCATAATGGTATTTTTATCTACCATATTAGACTTAATAAGTATTTCTTCTAAACTAACCGATGTATCTTTTTCCTTTTGAATAATCTCTGCAAGTTGGGCAGCAGTGATTCGTCCTTCTTCGATCAAGACATCAGTAATCTTTAGGTGGTGAAATTTTTCCATAATAGCCTTGCCTCTGTGTGAATACAGAATACAGCACAATGTGCTGGTTCACCGTAAATCGTAATTGTTCATTCAATAATTAAGCGACTTTTCTTGGGATCATGCTCAAGACCAAATCATGTCAATCTTGTTTACAGAGAAAGAATCACAAAGGGTGTAACTTCATAGATACAACCATGTTCCCTATAGATTACACCCTTTGCGATTCTTTCTCTTTTTGTTGCAATAGCTATTAGCTGACAAGCTCCCAAATCGCTGACTTAAATTGAAGAAAATTATAATTCCATCTGAAGCAGCACAATACAGGAGTCAGGAGTCAAAATGAAAGAACCTGCATCTATCTGCTGTATTCTAACTCCTATTTAGTTTGTTGCAAGCTTGATTTATTTGGGTGGGCATAATATCCTTTCAGTTTTTTCCTTCCATTTTTGTCCCTCACGGGTACCCATCCATACCCCAAATATTAACCTCTCTCCATTATTTTCATGGTAGAATATTCTCAATACCCTTCCAGGAAAGATAGGTTTTAACAGATGTGTCATTCCCAATTCTACCTTAGTAATACGATCCAGAGGGATGAAAAATTCTTTTGGCGGAAGCCATCTGCTAAAATAAATACCTTTAGTAGTAAGCCTTAGATTTCCTTCACCACAAATAGTAAGTTCTCCAGCTAATCTTCCAAGCCATGTATCCCCCTCTTTTTCAACACCCAGATATACCGCACCAATACATTTTAGAATAATATCTTCCATGGTTACAGGCTGCTCCTTTTATTGATTT
>JAHIZN010000365.1 GCA_018814245.1 bacterium | reverse complement strand
GTTGGTTGTCTTCCCTGTGCATCCACGAACCAAAAAAGCGTTGGCAGACTATGGGCTTTTAGATAAATTAGAAGGTAATCCTCACCTGAAAATGACCACCCCTGTTGGATATTTTGACTTTCTCCTGTTAGAATATTATGCAAAAAAGATACTAACCGACTCAGGTGGTGTCCAGAAGGAGGCATATTTTTTTAAGGTGCCCTGCATTACCTTAAGAGAAAATACCGAATGGGTGGAAACGGTGGAAGATGGCTGGAATGTCTTGGTAGGGGTTAATAAGGAATTGATTGTTCAGATGGTGAGAGAATTTAATCCTCATAAACCCCAGAGGGATGTGTTTGGAGATGGGAAGGCAAGTGAGAAAATTGTGGAAATCCTTAATACAAACAAGGATGTTAATTGTCCTGTATAATGCGTGAAGAAACTACAAAACTACACGATAAGATGATGGGAAATAGTAAAATAAGGAGAATTAGTTTTGAGGAATTATCTTAAGGCGGTTTTCTGGGATTATCCGCAATTTACAGATAAAGAGAATCTACGGAAATACATTCAAGAGAACAAGAACTCCAGTATGTATCTATGGATATTAAAAAGGTTTCTTGAATATGGTAGGGTTATTGATACCATAAGTTATTTTAAAATAGATGAAATAACTAACCAATTATCAGAGCTAAAGCTAACACCCTATACTTGCAAAAAATGGAAACGAATTAGTGAGGTTTATAGTGTCTCTTGTAGAAAATAAAAGCTATTATACATCACAAACGCAACAAAAAGTGTTGCAGGAGCTTACTACGCATCCAACTATAGAGGAGCATTTCTTTTTGACAGGAGGGACAGCCCTTTCTATATTTTATTTGCATCATAGGCTATCCGAGGATCTGGACTTCTTTGCCTTGGATCCATTAGACCTTAGTGAGATAGACCTCTGGATAAGAAGAAAGTGGCTGGAAGATGGAGTTAAAATTAAAGAAAGTTCAAATTTTCTATCATACCTTATAAATGAAATAAAGGTTGATTTTGTTATTGATCCACTTTCTAATAGAGAAAGCAGAGAAAAGATTTTATTAGAAAATGGACATTCTCTTTCAGTTGATACAATCAATAATATTGTCTCCAATAAATTTTGTACTATTGTGAGCAGAATGGAACCGAAAGACTTTATTGATCTTTATTTTATTCAACAGTTATTCCCTGAAAGAACTATAGAAGAGGTTTACAATGCTGCCAGAACAAAGGATGCTATTTTTGATGATCCTCCTACAGCAGCTTTTCAAATAGAAGAAGGACTTGATTTTTTGAAGGAGAACCATGCAATCTTTCCTAACATATTGAGGGATTTTGACTTGCATGATTTCTTTGGATTTTATAATAAGATTACTATCTGGTTATACCAGCAGGTAAAAATATAGTCTGTTGGATATTTCGACTTTCTCCTTCTGGAATATCATGCAAAAAAGATATTGACCGACTCGTGGCATCCAGAAAGAGGCATATTTCTTTAAGGTGCCCTGTATTACCTTAAGAGAAAATACCGAGTGGGTGGAGACGGTGAAAGATGGCTGGAATATTCTGGTTGGTGTGAATAAGAACTTAATTCTTCAGGCAGTGGCAGGGTTTAATCCAGATAAATCACAGCGGGATGTCTTTGGAGATGGGAGGGCAAGTGAGAAGATTGGGAATATCCTTGATACAAACAAGGATGGTAATTGTCCTGTATAATGCGTGAAGAAACCACAAAACTACACGATAAGATGCTTGAAAAAGGTAGATAAATTATGAAAAAAGACAAGGAAGATATTCAGATACAACTTGAGCCTACCATGCTTCAAGAGATAATAAAAAGGATAAGAGATTTTTGTCCTGAAAAAATAATCTTATTTGGTTCATATGGTTATGGAAAGCCTACGATTGATAGTGATATAGATTTATTAATAATTAAAAACAATGTTGAATCCAAAAGAAAGGAATCTGTTAAAATAAGAAAAGAATTACGGGGTTTTAAGAAACCATTTGACATTATTGTTACTACAACTCAGGAGTTTGAATTTTATAGTAATAAATGGATTAATTCTGTATTCGCAGAGGCCAAGAGAAAAGGAATAGTTGTCTATGAAAGAGCATGAAAAGTTTTTAGAATTAGCTAAGGCAGAGTTGATACTTGTTAATAAGATTATGGATGACAAAGAGATAAGAGATGAATTAAAGCTTTTTCATGTTCAGCAAGTCGTTGAAAAAGCCATAAAGGCAATTCTATCATATAAAAGTATAGTTTTCCCCAAAACCCATGATATAGAAGATTTGATAGAACTCTCTTTAGCAGAAGGAATACATCTTCCTGATTATGTAGAGAGATTCCCTGAGCTTACCATGTTTGCAGTTGAGTTTAGATATGGATTTTTAGATG
>JAHIZN010000364.1 GCA_018814245.1 bacterium | reverse complement strand
TAATAATGGGCTTTGTGATAACAATTCGTTGGAGCAGACTGCGAGTTTTGCATTTTACAATTTGTGGTGGTTTAAAGATTAGTGATGTTATACATAGTAGGTAGCCGTTCCTGCCCGCAGCAGCTCAACATTTGGCGTTAGTCAACAAAAAAAACAGCAAGGAGTTGTTTCATTGCAACAAAAACCTGAAGTACAATTATTATTATATTTTACAAGAGCAAAGATAGACACAAATACCTTAGAGGATATCTATCAGCTATTGGATGCTCCAATCAACTGGGATGAGGTGCTTTCCCTCAGCCTCAAACATCGTATAGCTCCCCTACTCTATCATCATCTGACTACATCCATTGTTCCGGGTAAACTGCCACGATCTATTATGCCAAGGTTAAAAGAAATATATACCCAGAATTTTAATCGTAATAAGCAATTATATGATGAATTGCATAAGATTGCGACATTATTCCATGAGGCTGATGTTGAGGTATTGGTTCTCAAGGGACCAATATTAGCAAGACTTATCTATCCGTCCATTGGGGTAAGATGCATGAAGGATATTGACCTTGTGATAAAAGAGGAACACTGGCTAAGGGCAAAGGAATGTTTTCTCTCACTCGGCTATAGCCTGCCAGAGACACTTCCAGAGTTAGATGTCAGTGAGCTGGTAAAATATACTCAATACTTCAGTCAGATAGAGTTTACCCGTAAGGGCTGTATTCCCATAGAGCCACACTTTCGTTTATTTAATATGGGTATTCCCATGAAAGAACCCTGGCTCTTTGAGCATGTCAGAACCATGGACAAGGCATTAATCCCATCGCCTGAGATACTCCTGCTTCACCTGTGTATTCATGCCAATACGCATAACTTTTGCAGCTTGATGCTGCTGTGTGATATTGGTGCAGTTGTGCAGCACTATGGAGATGAGCTTGATGGTAGTCATATTCAACAGATAGCCGCTACTCGAGGCATAACCTGTTCGGTTTACAATAGCCTCATCCTTACTGAAGAATTATTGAATATACCCATCCCGGAAAGACTCAAAAATGCCTTAAAGATCGGGTTCATTCGTCAAATGATGTTTAATATTGTCTGGAACAAGCCGCAGATACTATCCATTCAAAAGACAGAAAAACCACCACAGCTTGAGGCACCAGCATATTATCTGCTCGAAATGGATAATATTCTGGATAGGTTGAAATATTTATGCAGCATATTATTTCCTCCACTAAAATGGCTGGCAGCATACTTTAAGGTGAAGGCAACGCCACTTTCGTATCCGATATATCTTATCCGATACCTGTTACATGGCAGGGGTAAGGAACGATAAATGGACCCAAGGCATGCACTCATTAAAGGCACAATCTATCTGACCATTGGACAGATAGTTTTTGTCATCAGCTCTTACGCCCTGCATATTGGTCTGGCAAGATACCTTGGTCCAGAGGGATACGGGATGTTTGGGGTAATCCTCTACCTCACCATCATGGCTCGCAGTCTGGTCAATCGCGGCATACCACAGGCTGTTTCAAAATACATTACTGAAAATGAAGAACACGCAACCACAATAAAGAACAAGGGATTATTTATTCAGACAGTATTTTCCATCTTTATTACTATACTATACCTTGGCTGTGCCCCAATATTAGGTCAAGTCCTGCATGACCCATCACTTGTCCCATACATCCAATTATCAGCCTTCAATATCCCCTTCTTTGGGATGTACATGATTTACATCTATGTCCTTAACGGGAAAAGATGGTTTGGCTATCAAGCAATGGTAGGTATTATCCATGATACCCTTCTCCCATTAATTATTATTGCAGCAGTATTATGTGGTTTTGCTCTAAATGGTGCGATTATGGGATTAATTCTAACCGCGATCATTGGATGTGTGGTCGGACACTTCTATTGCCGATTTAAGCCCAACAATAATTTATTAGAATGTCCCCCACATTTCCCATCATCAAAGATTATCAGCTTTGCCATTCCAGTCACCATCTTTGCCATCTTTACCAGTGCCCTGCTTAATATTGACCTTTTGTTGGTCAAGGGCATCCTTAAAGAGAATATTCAGGCAGGCTTTTATGCCGCAGCCAGGAGCTTGGCTATAACCCCATTTTTTATCTCTATTGCCCTTTCCAGAAGCATATTTCCGGCTATTTCCAAGTCTGTTGCAGACAATAATCATTCTCTGACCAAACAATATATCCAGCATAGCACAAGATTGCTTCTTATCTGGATGATACCAGTGGTAACAATTGTCTCTGCTACCTCACGGGAGATTATCCTACTCATTTATTCTCTTCCCTATCTCCCTGCCGCTATGCCTTTAAGCATTCTTATCATTGGGCTTGGCACATTTACCATCTACCTTATTTTAACCACTATTATTACCGCTGGGGATAATCCCAAAATATCGATGTGGATGAATATTGGCATACTGATTATAGATGTCATCATAAACCTTTGCCTTATCCCCAGATACGGTATCATTGGGGCAGCCATAGCCACAAGCATATCCATAATTATTGGTGCAATTATTTCTGCCATATATGTGTTTATTAGATTTAAGGCATTGGTTCAACCAATATCAGTAGCAAGGATAATAATAGCCACCATACCCATCTATCTGCTAAGTCTATGGATTCATGTGCATGGCTTCTGGTTAATAGGATGGTATGGGCTGTTGATTGTAGGGTATGCGACTATATTGATATTGATACGAGAGATCAAGGTGGGGGACGAAGAGAGGCTCACGCGGAGACGCGGAGAACGCGGAGGAGAGGGGGGAAAGAGGGTCACGCGAGGGATGAGGAGAGAGGCTCAAACACGGATGTAAGCAGAGGGTGAAGGAAGTGTCCAACTGTTATCCTGATTTAGGCAATACTGATAAACTCTATCCTGCGATTACCTACGCCCTCTCCGCGTTCTCCGCGTCTCCGCGTGAGTCATCCTCTCATCCCTTAAGAATCATCCATACCCCCAGACAAATGACTACTGTTCCAACCCAATGCAAGACGGTTATCTGTTCCTTTAAGAATAACCCTGAGGAAAAAACCAGCAGAATGTAAAATATCCCGCCACTAATTGGCAAGGCAACACTCAGGTTTACCTTAGAAAGGACTATCAGCCACATCAATGCAGATATGACTCCAATCAAAAATCCAAGCAAAATAAAACTATTGGAAAAAACCTGAATCATTAAACAGAGAAAATTGCTTAATCTATCAAGACTAATCGCCCCTATCTGCGTCATCCCTTTTTTCAGACAGAGTTGACTGGAAATAGTTGTAATTGTTGAAATAGTACATATAATAAAAACCTTGAAACTCATAGGGACTCCTTTTTTAATATTAATCAAGATTACACATGGCAACCAGTTATGCCGCTTCGTTCTATTTTACCATTAACCTTATATTTTTCTTAGTAATGTCACAAAAATAGAGAGAAACATCTTGAATATATAATAAATTTGAGAGATTCCCTTATGCATACTCTTTTGATTCTTAGGACCATACATTATTACCGGCACTTCTTTGATACAAAACCCGGCACGATGAGCAAGGATAAGAACATCTGCATCAGGATAATCTGATGGATAATAATCACTACTGTAAAAATCAATGAGTCGTTGAGTTATTACCTGAAAACCAGATGTGGGATCTGTTATTCTTTGCTTGGTGATAACAAAAACAATTATGCTAAACAGCTTTATACCTATCAGCCTTATTAATGGCAGCTTGTATTTATGATCACCCAAAAAACGCGAACCAATAATCATATCCATATTTTCATTTTTTGCAACTGTCAGCATATCAAGCAGGCATTCTGGTTCATGCTGCCCATCCCCATCTATCTGGGCAACAACATGATACTTGTTTCTTTTGGCATACATAAAGCCTGTTTGCAGAGCAGCCCCATAACCCATATTAAAAGGAAGGGTTAGCACCATGGCACCAGCCTCTGATGCTGTTATAGCAGTACTATCTGTTGATCCATCATCAATTACAAGGATATCAGCAGAATAGCTGTATCTCATAATACTATCTATTACCCTGCCAATATTAGCATCTTCATTATAAGCAGGAATTATAATCAATATGTCCTGATGTTTATTCATAATGTCCCCCGCTAATAATCGCTAAGCTGATAGCTGGAAAAGATTACATACTTAAGTTGTAACTATTCAGGTAATAAAAAGGTGATAAGGAGATGGAGGAGATAGGGAGATAATAGATTATTGGTAAATATTTGAGTATCAAGTTATCCCCAGCTGGCAGTGTGCTGGTTCACCGTGAATCGTAATTTTCCATTCAATTGTTAAGCTACTTTTCTTGGGGTCATACTCAAGACCAAATCATGTCAATCTTGTTTACAGAGAAAGAATCACAAAGGGTGTAACTTCATAGATACAACCATGTT
>JAHIZN010000363.1 GCA_018814245.1 bacterium | reverse complement strand
GGGAATCGGGAATTGCGAATTGCGAATTTGAGGGGAAGGGGACAGAATCGCGAATCGCGAATTGCGAATCTGAGGAAACAGAGTAGTGCTGCGTCATCATTAAAGTTTAGGATTAAACATTTGTCACTCCTGCGAATGCAGGAGTCTCCTGTTCTGAAGAGTAAGCTACAGACAGATTAGATTCCTGCATTCGCAGGAATGACAATATTCCAACGATGCTCGGAGGAAATTGAAGTTATTATATCCTAACATTTAAGCGTGACGCAGTAGTAGATTTGAGATTTTTGATTGAGTTGGAGAAAGATGGATGGATCAGGAGGAGCTTCGAAAACTGACAAAGAAGTTTGCCTTGCGTATTATAAAGTTGGTTGCAACCTTACCGAAAACAAAGGAAGCAGATGTAATTGGACGACAAATTTTAAGGTCAGGTACTTCAGTAGGAGCAAATTATCGCGAGGCTACCAGAGCTCGATCAAAGGCAGATTTTATTTCCAAGATAGGAATTGTTGAGCAAGAGGCAGATGAAACTTTATACTGGTTGGAACTGTTAGCAGAGTCTACTATCATAAACCAAACGAGAATGACTGACCTTATGACAGAGGCGAGAGAACTATTAGCCATTTTTGTCTCTTCAGGAAGAAATGCCAAAGGAAAATAGATTCGCAATTTGAGATTCGCAATTCGCGATTCTGTCCTAATTTTCTGCAGATTCGCGATTCGCAATTCGCGATTCGCGATTGCTCCTGGAGCAACCCATATGTTTTCATTCGATGATAAAAAATACATGGCCAAGGCATTGACCCTGGCCAGTCGTGCCAGAGGAAAGACCAGCCCTAATCCAATGGTTGGTTGTATTATAGTCAAGGATAATAAAATAATTGGTCAGGGCTTTCATCATGCTGCCGGCCTTCCACATGCAGAGATCAATGCCTTAAATGAGGCAGGTGATGATGCATATGGAGCAACCATGTTTGTTACCCTTGAACCATGCTGCCATTATGGAAAAACCCCACCCTGTGCAGATAAAATAATTGAGGCAAAAATTTCAAAGGTAATTGTCAGTATTTATGACCCAAATCCAGTTGTTTCAGGAAAAGGAATAGAGGAATTACAAAAAGCAGGAATAATTGTTGAGACAGGACTGCTTCAGGATAGGGCAGTCAGGCTTAATGAGGTATACATTAAGTATATTACTACTCAGATGCCCTTTGTTTTGATTAAGGTTGGCATGAGTCTGGATGGGAAGATTCAGGGACCAGAGCAGTGGATTACTAATGAAAGAAGCAGACAAATTGTCCATAAAATGCGTTCAGAATATGATGCTATTCTGGTTGGGAAACAAACAGTGCTGACTGATAACCCATACCTTACCTCACGAATAAGGGGTGGGAAGAATCCATATCGGATAATAGTGGATAGCAGGCTCCAGATTCCGATAGAATCCAATGTATTTGCTGCTCCTGAGATGGTGATCATTGCCACGACCCCTGCTGCACCAGCAGACAAGTTATCTATCCTCAGGAAGATGGGGACAAGGGTTGTTATTACCTCAACTGTTGACAGAAGAGTCGATATCCTCGAATTAATGAAGCAACTTGGGCAGATGGAGATAACCAGTGTTATTGTTGAGGGAGGGGCAAGGATAAATGCCTCATTCCTTTCATCTGGCGTGGTAGATAAAATGGCTTTATTTATCTCTCCGCAAATATTTGGGAAAATGGATTATTTATCTGTAGTTGAGGGATTGGATGCAGCTATAAGGCTTAATAATATTTGTGTGAAAAGGGTAGGGGATGATGTCTTGATAGAGGGGGATGTGGGTAGGAAATTATGAATTATGAATTATGAATTATGAATTATGAATTATGAATGAAGAGAAGAGAAGAGAGGAGAGGGAAGGTGAATGAGAATGAAATACAGTGTAGGAGCTATGAATTTGCTATAAGGGTGATAAAATTAGTTTCTGGTTTGCCCCAAACACAAATAAGTAAGGTATTGGGAGGGCAGATTCTACGGTCAGGTACATCGGTGGGGGCAAATGTGGAGGAGGCAATTGGAGCATATAGCAAGAATGATTTTACTAACAAGATGAATATCGCCCAAAAAGAAGCCAGAGAATCTAATTATTGGTTAAGATTAATCAGAGATAGTGGGTTCCTGAACAAAGAAAGAATGGAACCAATCATTCAGGAATCAGAGGAAATAATCAAAATTTTAACCTCAATAGTAAAGACTTCAAAACAATAATCCATAATTAATAATTAATAATTCATAATTCATAATTATTGATTATGTAGCAGAGGTATTTTTAGATGAAACAGCCATGGGATGTAGATAGTTATTTTAAGATTGTTTCTGCCCCAACGGGTGTTTTTTTAACGGTTTATCCGCCTGTGGGTGAGGGAAATCCTGTTTCTGCAGCAGAGATTGTTGAACAGCTTAAAGAAAAGGGTGTGCAGCATGTTGATTGTCAGGCTGTTGAAAATGCAGTTAACAGACAAAACGGAACAGCTATACGGGTTGGAGAATACTTTGGAGAGGTGGCAGCAGAGGAGTTATTTGTTGTTTCTATTGACAAGGATAGTCAGACAGCTTACCTGACTATCCTTGTGCCTGTAAAGGGCGGCAAAGAGATTGCCATGAAGGATATTCTTCGAAAGTTAAAACAAGAAGGGGTTGTATTCGGCATAAATACAGATACCATCTTTGATATCTTGAAGCATGAAAGGTTTAATGAGGATATATTGGTTGCTGCTGGTAATCCACCTGTGCCGGGCAAGGATGCCTTTTTAGAGTTTAAGTTTCCTACAACTAAGAATAGTTCAATGGTAAAGGAGCTTGAGGATGGCCGGGTTGACTTTAAGAACATTGATTTGATTGCCTCTGTTAAAGAAGGTGATACGCTTGTGAAGAAACACCCGGCTGTAAAGGGTATTCCTGGGACAATGGTAACGGGTAGAGAAATTTCTGCTCACGATGGTAAGGATATTCTCTTGCCTGTTGGGAAAAACACAGTGGTTTCTCCTGATGAATTGGAGTTAAGGGCAGCTGTTTCAGGGATGGTATATATTAATTCCCGCGGTAAGGTAGAGGTTGAGCCAGTTCATGTTGTGACAGGAAATGTGGATTATAGTACAGGCAATATCAATTTTCACGGTGAGCTGGTAATTGATGGAAGCGTTATGGATGGATTTACCGTTCATGCAGACAAGGATATTATTATCAAGGGAAATGTCTGGAAGGCAACGGTTACCTCTGGTGGAAATGTAACCATTAAGGGCGGCATTCTGGGCAAGAATGTGGGTTATATCTCTGCTAATGGCAGTGTGATAGCTAAATTCGCAGAATATTGCCGCATTAAAGCACAAAAAGATGTCTTGATAGGTGAATCTACCATCTATAGCCAGATAGATGCTGTGGGCAAGGTTGTGTTTACAGGCAGACGAGGCGTGATCATGGGTGGAAAAATAAGGGCAGGGGAAGAGGTGAGTGCTAAAATTATTGGTTCCCGGGTTGACACCCCAACAATTATAGAGGTAGGGGTTAATCCTGTAATTCGGGAAGAAATGAAGGAATTGAGTGAAGAGATAACAGATGAAAAGTGTACATTCCAGGGGATAAAATTGGAGATAAAGGGATTATTAGCCTTAAAGGAAAAGATGGGTCATGATTTTCCAAGGGATAAAGATGAATTGTTAGCCTCATATCTTGGGGCACAAAACCTGCTTATAGAAAAATTAAGGGATGCGAGCGAGGGTATTACACTTCTTCACCAGGAATTAACAGCCGTTGGCGGCGGCAGGGTATTGGTTTCAGGGATAATCTATCCCGGAGTAAAGATAACCATTCGGACTGCAAGCATGTATATCCATGAAGAACATAAGTATGTCTGTCTGACAGTAAAAGGGGATGAGATTGAGATTACACCCTATGATCTGGCTATGGCAACACAGAAGAAGAAGAAATAGGGATGAGGGCATTGCTGGACAAGCTACTGAAACTCCGACATAAGGACAGTAATTCTAAATAGGTCATAACACTTACTCTACCAAGGGGTTGGGAATAATCTCAATATATTTTCCAAAAAGTTATATAGAATGCATTCCCTTGTAATGTATGCAATCATATATGT
>JAHIZN010000362.1 GCA_018814245.1 bacterium | reverse complement strand
TAAATGTTAGGATATAATAACTTCAATTTTCTCCGAGCATCGCAGGAATGACACATGTTTAATCCTAAACTTTAATGATGACGCAGCACTACTGGCAAATCAACTTGCCTTACCAATTAGTCTTTTTTTGTGATCTGATTAGTTTCCATTCTCTGTGCTTCTGCGTCTCTGCGGTGAACTATTACTAAAATTGTAAAATGAATACGAGGAGGCAAATATGTACAAAATAGCAGTTATTCATGGTGATGGAGTAGGACCAGAGATTATCAGGGAAGGGATGAAGGTATTAGAAGTCGCAGGAGATAGGTGTAATCTGAAATTTGAATTTATACCCTATGATTTTGGTGGTGACAGGTATCTTGCGACAGGTGAGATATTGCCTGATTCTGCTATTGAAGAGATGAGGCAGTGTGATGCTATTTACCTTGGTGCGGTGGGTCATCCAGGGGTTGCCCCTGGTATTCTGGAAAAAGGGTTGCTATTAAAGCTCAGATTCAGCCTTGACCAATATATTAATCTCAGACCCATAAAACTTTATCAAGGTGTAGAAACCCCTATCAAGGGCAAGGGGCCGAAAGATATTGATTTTGTGGTTGTCAGAGAAAATACAGAGTGTCTTTACTGTGGTGTCGGCGGTTTCTTAAAAAAGGGAACAATGGATGAGGTAGCAACTCAAGAGGCAATATATACGCGCAAGGGAACAGAAAGGTGTATCAGATATGCCTTTGAATTGGCATCAAAAAGACCTCGAAAAAAGCTCACACTTTGTGATAAGTCAAATGTCCTTACCTATGGACATGACCTGTGGCAGCGAACCTTCAAAGAGGTGGCAAAAGACTATCCTACGGTAGAATGCGATCACGCCTATGTTGATGCCGCATGTATGTGGATGGTTAAAAACCCGGAATGGTTTGATGTGATTGTAACCTGCAACCTGTTTGGTGACATTATTACTGACCTTGGGGCAATGGTTCAGGGTGGAATGGGGGTAGCAGCCGGCGGAAATATTAATCCAGTAGGTACATCTATGTTTGAGCCAATTCATGGCTCTGCACCTAAATACACCGGCAAGAATGAGATTAACCCCATTGCAACCATCCTTGCAGGCTCCATGATGCTCGATTTCCTTAAAGAGGAAAAGGCAGCAAGGCTTGTAGAGGACGCAACTATTAAAGTGCTTTCTGAAGGCTATCTAAAGGATCTGGCTGCTGGAAAGATGGGTATGTCTACCTCAGATGTTGGGGATCTGGTGGTAAAACTCATGGGAAATGGTGATGGAAAATAAGCACAAAGATACAATTATGCAAAAATTGCTATGGTTAGCAGTCATTGTCTCCATAGGAATTGGCGGCTACTGTGCCTTGTATTCACTCTCAAAGCAAAATGAAGACCGAAAGAAACAAGAGGTATTGAAAAAAACCTCACTTGAGGTAGAAAAATGTGTTAAAGAGATTGAGGCTGTTTGTGAAAAAGCAGACAGCCTGAAACAAGCAAATAAGCTCATTCAACACAAGATATTATGGATAGATATGATTGGTAAGCCCGCAGCTCCTGTTCTGATAAAGAAATTCAAAAACAAAAAAAAGAATATACTCTTCAGAATAATCATGGCTGAATTGTTGTCAATGACCATGAACCCAGAGGTTGTCCCAGAGATTATCAAGGTGTCTGGTGATTTGAGTGAGTCATTAGAGATAAGAATATCTGCTGTGATTATCTTGGGCAAGATAAATGATGAATCTGCTGTGCCGGCATTGGAAGAAATATTGAATAAAGAGCCTCTGGAGCTTCAAATGCCGGCAGCATATGCACTGGGAGAGATGCGAAGTGAAGAGGCTATGGATATTCTTAATGAAAAGCTGCTTAAAGGCTGCGATCCTCAGCTTGAAAAAGAGATAAAGATTGCCTTGGCAAAGAAGGGAACAAGAAACAAGGATAAAGGTCCATGGTGGCCAGGGAAAGAGCCTGTTCCCACTGATAGCTGACCAGTTACAAGTCAAAATACTGAAACTCCGACATAAGGACAGTAATTCTAAATAGGTCATAACACTTACTCTACCAAGGGGTTGGGAATAATCTCAATATATTTTCCAAAAAGTTATATAGAATGCATTCCCTTGTAATGTATGCAATCATATATGT
>JAHIZN010000361.1 GCA_018814245.1 bacterium | reverse complement strand
GCTTGGGTTTCTTGGGGATGTAAGGATTGGCATGGCAGAGGATGGGACAGCCATTGGCATGGCAATTGCAAATGGGGTAAAGCGGTTAAAGGATTCTCAGGCAAAGACAAGGCTTATCCTTCTCATGACCGATGGGGATAACAATGCTGGGGCAATAGACCCAGAAACAGCGGCAAGGCTTGCGGCAACATATAACATTCACATCTACGCCATAGGAATAGGCAACCCGAATGGAGCCCCTATCACGATAATTGACCCATTTGGTCGAAAGGGTTATGCAAGGGATGCAAACGGGAATATACTCCTGACAAAGATGAATACAGAGGGGCTAAAGAAAATAGCAGAGATAACAGATGGGAATTATTTTACAGCCTCAAATGCTGATAGGTTTGCAAAGGTTATGCAAAGAATAGACCAACTGGAAAAGACAAGATTTGAATCAAAAACGCCCTTTGTATTTGACGAACGATATATGATATTTGCGTTTTCAGCTTTTATTCTGCTGATGGCCGAATTTCTGGTTGTAAGGTTTTATTTGAGAGCCGTAGGTACTTGGTAGGGGCAAACCTATATGTCTGCATGGTAGGGGCAGACCTATGTGTCTGCATGGTAGGGGCAGACCTATGTGTCTGCCCTGATAAGCATGGTAGGGGCAGACCTATGTGTCTGCCCTGATAAGCACAGAAGGAAGAAGAAATGATATTTTTCAATCCAAAGCATCTATTATGGCTGCTTGTTCTTGTTGGAATTGCAGTCTATGACTATCTGACCGGCGGGAAAAGGCTTTTTGTGCCTTTATTCAAGAAAGAATTGTTCCCTGTTATGCTCATCCATTACGATGAGAGGCGATATTATATCAAAAAAATACTTTTCTATGCCGGAATGTTTTTTTTGATAATAGCCATGGCACAACCACAGTGGGGAAAAGGAGACAAGACATTATCGTTGCCGGGTATGGATGTTGTTTTTGCCATAGATGTCAGCAAGAGTATGCTTTCAAAGGATATAAAACCAAACCGACTTGAGAATGCTAAGAATTCCCTTAATCTTTTAATTGACCAGTTGTCAGGAAATCGTCTGGCATTAGTTGCCTTTGCCGGAACAAGTTTTATTGAATGCCCAATGACTACGGATATCGGAGCGGTTAAGCTATTTCTTGACTCCATAAGATGGGATTTGATACCTGTGCCTGGCACAGATATTGGAGGTGCAATACAGACGGCTGCTCATGTCTTTGGAAATTCAACAAACAGTAAGGCGATAATATTGATAACCGATGGTGATGACCTTGCTCATAAGGCAATGGAAGAGGCAAAAAGGGCAAAGGGCAAGGGCATCCGAATTTATCCGATAGGGATTGGCAGTGCCATTGGAGAAACTGTGCCAGAAATAGACAGCAATGGTCGTGAGATAGGGGTTAAACGAGATAAAAATGGCGAGATTGTTATTAGCCGGCTTAATGAGGCATTGCTGACAGAGATTGCCCACACTACCGGTGGCAAGGCATTCTTTGTCAGGGATAAGGGGACAACACTTCCAGAGCTTATGGCGGCAATAGCCACTCTGCCGAAACAAGGGATAAAGAACTCCTTTTCCACTGAACATAAGGAGCGTTTTCAGATATTTATTGCCTTGAGTATTATTTGCCTTATGGCGGAATTTGTGTTATCAACGAGGAGAAAAGGGAATGAATAATCACAAGATATGGGTTGCAGGATTTTTTATGATATTGCTGGTAGGCCAGGCATTCTGTCTGCCCTTTGAGAGCGACATCACCAAGGGGAACCGATTCTATTGTAAGTCTAAGTTTAATCAGGCAGAGGAATTATATTCAAAGGCAGCATCAAGAAAGGAGATGGCAGCATATAATCTGGGCAATGCCTTGTACAAACAGGGGAAATTCATGATGAGTGAGAGGGTATTTAATGCTTTAATACAGACAAAGAATGAAAAATTCAAGGAAAAGGTGTATTATAATCAGGGCAATGCGCAATTCAGGCAGGGGAATTATAAATCTGCGGTCAGCTCTTATGAGCAGGCACTCAAGATAGCCCCTGAGGATAAGGATACAAAATACAATCTGTCATTGGCAAAAAAGATGTTGAAGATGCCGCCAAAAAGTCAGAAGCAAAATCAGCAGAATAAACAACAGCAGCAAAAGAAACAGGACACCAATAAAGGGAAAGGAATGAGCAGGGAAGATGCAGAGAGAATACTTCAATCGATTGCCACAGATGAAGGGCACAGGGGGAAAAAAATTGAGGGGAGGGGAATGGGGAATGGGTTTGACTGGTAGGCATTTTTTGTTCGCAATCTTTTGGATATTAACCAGCAGTGTGTGCTTTGCCGGACAGGTGTCCATCAATGCCTCTGTTGACAAAAACACAGCGGCTCTTGATGATGTGGTTCAATATACCATAACCATCTCCGGACAAGGGATAAACAATGCCTCTGTGCCAAAGGCACCGGGCTTTTCAGACTTAAAGGTTGTCTCAAGGTCTCAGTCATCTAATATTTCCATCATCAACGGTCAGGTAAGTACAGCATGTTTGTACACCTATATCCTGCAGCCAGTAAAGGAAGGGGCAGCAGACATCGGAGAGGCGAGTGTAACTATTGGCAAGAATACATACAAAAGTCAGCCAATATCTATCACAATCACAAAACCAACAGGTGAGCCAAAACAATCATCATCGAGGCATAGCAGATGGGCAGTCAGCCCATCTGGCATTTGGGATGAGCTTAAGGATTCCTTTGGTGAAGCAAGGAATAGTCCGCATTCTGCAGAATCGATCACTGACCCAATACTTGCTGCAACAACCCTTTCCAGATACACCTGTTATGTTAATCAAATGGTTATTCTTACCTTTACCTTTTATCGTCGGGTGAACCTGATGGAGTCTCCTGGCTACACACCACCGTCCACCATAGGATTCTGGTCCATGGAATTGCCGTCAAGCAAAGATGAAAAGTATGAGACTATTAAAGTCGTCAGGTATCTGACTCAAAGACTAAAAACAGCGTTGTTTCCCACTCAGTCGGGAGAATTGACTATTTCGCCGGCAACAGTTATAGCCAGACTTGACCCATTCTCTGCCCCAATAACAATAACAACAAAGCCCATAAAGATTAAGGTATTGCCATTGCCGGAACACGAGAGATATAAAACCCCAGCTGTTGGGAGATTTACCATATCTGCCACAGTTGATAAAAAGGAGATAGAGCGGGGGAAGCCATTTACCCTAAAGGTTAAGATTAAAGGTGATGGGAACATTAACACCATCCCTGAACCCTTAATCAGGCTCGATGATAATTTCAAAAAACTTTCATGTAATGCAACAAATAATATTATCAAGGGATTTGATTCTGTTTCTGGCAGTAAAACCTTTGAGTATGTTATCATGCCAGTCAGGGAGGGGAGCGGCAATGTGGGGCCGGCTAATCTTGCATACTTTGACCCGTCCATCGGCAAATATATCGAGCTATCATCCAAGCCTTCTAAGATAAAGGTACTATCGTCCAATATCCCCTTGCCTGAGGAAAAAACAGAAAAAGGCACACAATCATCTGAAAAGCCAGTGGTCAGGATTGATAAAGGGATAATTCTCAAGCTTCTTATGGCTATTTTAATCATTATTTTGCTCGGAATTATTGGTTTTTTGATCAAGTGGGCTATAAGCAAGTATCGTAAATATCTTCATTCAGATCCGATAAAGATGAGGCAAGGGCTGGCAATGAAAAAGGCAAGGGGTGGACTGAACAAGGCAAAGGCATTGCTTAAAGACGGCAGATTAAAGGAATCTGTAGCCATGGTTTTTGATGCAGTGGTACATTATCTGGGTGATAGGTACAATTTTACATCCACAGGGATAACCCATGACCAGTTAAAAGACATCCTCACGCAGCAGGGCATTGCACCTGATGTTATGCAGGGAATAGATAACTTTATACTCGAGTGTGATTTTATAAGATTTACGCCAAGCTCTCTGGACAAAGGGAAAGTGGATGAGATTATAAAGATTGCACAGGGGTTGATAATGACAAGGGTTTAGGTAGATGGTATTATAATAAAATTGTTCGACAGGCTGTTACGGAATGGATGAAAGTGTCATTCCGAACTAATGTGAGGGATCACTCATTGATTCTCGAAAGGCGGAAGGGATTCTCGACAGGCTGTTACGGAATGCGTCTTTTTGTCATTTCGAGGTAATCCGAGAAATCTTAACCTTTTGGGAATCCACGAGTTGAGATTCCTCACATTAGTTCGGAATGACAGTTCTGCCTATTCCGTAACAGCCTGTCGAAAGGCGGAAGGAGAGTAAAAATGTTGGGACTTTTTATCCTGCTTAGTGGAGTTTTAGTTGGAGCAATTGTTATTGGTTCGTTAGCTATTTATACAGATAGACATAGAATAAGTAGCACTTTGAAAAAATAATTTGATCTGTACGGTTAGAGATTTAATCCGCAGATTACGCAGATTTCACAGATTACAGAGAGAATAGGGAAGAAAAATCTGTTGGTATGTAACGGTAGAGACGCAAGATATTGCGTCTCTACCATGTCTCTTACAGGTTCACCGAACACTCTTAGTCGTTGAATTTGTCTTACAGAGGAGAGCACCTCTGGCAATTATCTTTTAATCTGCGATAATCTGCGAAATCTGCGGATATATTTCCTGTTTCTAATTGCACAGGTCAAAAAATTATAGGACTGAGTGGTGAAAAACTTGAACATCGAGTACTAATGTATGTCAATTTACTTAACGGATTGCATATATATGCCTTCAGATTTTTCCTGATAATTTGTGTAATCTGTGGATAATCTTGTCTTTGTACCTTTGTGGTTTAGTCTTTGCGGAAAAAATAAAATAAAAAGTTGTTGACAAGTTTAAGTGATAGTGTTATAATAAAATTGCTCGGGGAAATGGATGTTTATCTTCTGGCTGGGTCAGATTGGTACAATTATAGGTATCTTGTTTGCTTTCCTTAAAAGGTAAGGAGAGAAAAAAATGAAGTTTGGGAAAGAGACAAAGAAATATACAGCAGATATACTTACAAAGATTGCTGAATACTTACTTTCTATTATAATATTGGGAAGTATCATTAGTGGGAATTTTTATCCAAAGCTTGTTTTTGCAAGTTTCATATTGTTTTTATGTATGGTAGTCTTTGCAATAATACTTGTAGCCTCTACGGAGGAATAAGAGGGAGGTAAAAAGGTGGAAAGTATAATAATAGGAATGGGAATGTTAGTTATTTTTGGTGCTGTAATGGTAGGAATAACCCTTTATTCTGATTTCAGGAAGAAGGTACAAAAACAACAGTGATTCGTAATTGCTCAATAACCTGTGGATTTTACAAGCTATGAAGATTGCCATCGTGAGATTTCGCAATGAAAAAAGTAGTTGACAAATTCAAGGTGATGGTGTATTCTGTAAAAAGATAAGAATTAAAAGCCGTGAGGTAAATAAAAATGCCAGAGGCATTGCGATATTTAGATAATGCAAAAGAAATCCTGAAGACTGTACCAATAGAGGATAATATCTATACAGATGTTAAGCCGGTAAGAGAGGCATTTGGAACAGCATATCTGGCTATTTTAGAAGCAATAAATGAATATCTTATGACTAAAAAAGGCTTAACCAAAAAAGAGCTGCCCAAATCAGTTGAGGGATACAGAACTGCGTTGCAAAAGCATCTCGTCATCCATAATGGGAAGCTGATGAGGGAATTTGAGAGCCTTTACGATACTTTGCATATAGCAGGTTATTATAGAGGACTTCTTTACAACACCGAGTTAGTTAAGGATGCCTTTAAATCAGCAAAGGTATTTATTGAGAAAATCAAGTAAGGTAAGGAGAGAAAAAATGATGCATGGCATACATACATGCATACATACATACATACATACACAGAGTCTATTCTAAGTTTAATAGTTCCTACAGTTGCATATAGTTTATTTTTAGGCAGGTTATTGATTTAACCTGCCTTTTTTGTTTTTTGAAACGGTAAAAATATTATACTTGATGTTCAAGTAGTTGCGGACAGAGCCTGCCCCTGCGAATGCAGGGGGATAAACCTGCCAGAGATGCTCTCCTCTTGTGGGTGTCTGCTTTCTGCTTGAACATTGAGCAATAAAAATTCAGGAGGTGTGTGATGAATAATTTGAAAAAGTTTTTAGGAGTTGTGGGAGTTTTAGGGGTTTTGGTTTTGGGCTGGACAAATTTGGGCTTTTTGGAACAGTAACGGTAACTGGGACGGATACGGTTTTTACGAGTATTCAGGCAGGGGTGGATGCGTGTCCGGAAGGTGGAACTGTCTCTGTTTCAGCTGGGACATATACTGAGGCGGTTCGTATCTATGAAAAAAGGATTGCCTTAATTGGTGCAGACACGCCAACGATAAACCTTTACTCATCATCTACAAATGAAAGTGCTGTATATTTTATTGGCACTATGACGGATAATGCAGTTATATCAGGGTTTAGAATAATTGGAGCAACAGGAGACTTTCCCTATGGTTATGGACTATATTGACTAGGTGGTGCAACCCCCATCATCACCAACAACATCATATCATGGAATTCCTATGGCATCGCATGCTCCTCCTCCTCCCCCACCATTACCAACAACATCATATCAGAGAATGATAATGGTTGCATTTCCTGCTATGCCTCCTCTCCAACCATTACCAACAACACCATGTTAGGGAATTACCTTTCTTTCATTGGCATCTCCTGCTTAGACTCCTCCTCCCCAATCATCACCAATAAAATCATAACAAGAAATTTCTATGGCATCTACTGCGACTCCTCCTCTTCCCCAACCATCAGCAATAATGATATCGGAAATAACCCAAATGGCAACTACTACAACTGTTCTGGTACAAATGACATTTCCGTTAATCCCAACTTTATTGGAAATGGCGACTATCACCTACAATCCATCTCTCCTTGCATAGACAAAGGCTCAAACATAACCCAAGGCATCTCAGCTACAGATAAAGATGGCAAACCACGCATAGTAAACGGCATAATTGATATAGGCGCATATGAGTATCAAGGCACATCAAGCAATGTAACAGTTTATGATGTTAATGGAAACTTTGTCGGAATTTACACAACAATTCAGGCAGGAATAAATGCCTGTCCTGTGGGTGGCACAGTCTCTGTTCTATCAGGGATTTATACTGAGGCGATTTATATCAATAAGAGAATTGCATTGGTTGGAGTGGGAACGCCTATTATAGATATCTCAGAAATTGGCAATACTCATGCAGTCATCTTTGATAATACAGATGGAGCAGTTATTTCTGGATTCAAAATAACTGGAGTAACAGGTATGTATCAAAATCTTGGTTTGAATTATCCTTATGGTGGAATATACTCTCAAAATGGGGATATCACTATTACAAATAATACCATATCAGGGAATAAAGCGGGCATCATATCTTACTCATCCTCCTTAACCATCACTAATAACACAATATCAATGAATAACGGGGATGGCATTTTCTGCAACTTCTCGTCATTAACCATAAAAAACAATGTAATATCAAAAAATGGTGGAGATGGCATCTTTTGCTTTGCTTCCTCTCCCATTATCACAAACAATATCATATTAAACAATGGAGGACACGGCATCTATTGTCGCTCCAGCACCACTATTATCTACAATCCTTTCTATCATAAGAGTACTACCTCCTCCAATCCTACTATTACAAATAATACCATATTGTATAACGACTTTGGCATCTCCTGCTGCAACAACGATTCCTCCTCTCCTGAAGTAGCTAATAACATTGTGTGGAGCAATGCCACGAATTATCATAATTGTTCTGTTGGAAATTATAATATCTCTGTCAACCCTCAATTCATCGGCGAAGGCGACTATCACCTTCAAGCCACCTCTCCCTGCATTGACGCAGGCACAAATACCGCCCTATCCATCCCCTCCACCGACAAAGACGGCAACCCCCGCATAGTCAATAACACAGTAGACATCGGTGCTTATGAATACCAAGGAAAAGCCTTCATTTCCAAACTTTTCCATAATGCCACCAACCTATTAAAAGCAGGTGAAATACTGCAAGTTACTTTAGTAGGCGAACCAGATGGTACTGCAAAATTCGACATCGGCACATTCACCACAAATCTCCCTATGTCACAAACCTCCCCAGGCACCTACACCGGCACCTATCAAATCCTTGCCGGCAATAACATCAAAAATGCCACCATTACCGGACACTTACTTATTGGCACAAAAACCTATTCCTTAGATGCAACACCAACAATTACCATTGATACGAATGCCCCTACCTTCACCACCACAATTACCCCAGACCCAGCAAAAACAGGAACCATAAGCATCGTCATAACCGCCAGCGAACAATTAGCACAATCTCCAAATCTGATAATCAAAGACAGTGCCAATGGAACTATCTCCACCGTATTGGTAGCAAATAATAACCCAATATTCACCTATTCCGGCACCATAACCACTGCTCAAGGAACAGCCACAGTTATAGTCTCAGGAACAGATTCAGTAGGCAATACCGGATCTAACACCACTACCTTCCAGATAGATACCATTGCCCCTACATTTACTATTCAGCTACCTGCTTATGTGAAAGAAGGGACATTTACTGTCCAGATAACGGCTGATGAGAAATTAAAAGGGGCGCCAACCTTAACCATAGCAGCCGTTGGAAATAATCCCATTGAGTTTATGCTTATCAAAGATGCAAACCCAATCTTTGAGTATCAAGGGACTATTGCTACGATTACAGCCCAAGGCACAGCTACGATTACGATATTTGGTATGGATTCAGCTAATAATGAAGGGTCAAAAACTGGCACATTCATAGTAGATACAAACTCGCCTACCTTTACTGTAATCTTAACCCATGACCCTGCCAGCATAGGAGCATTAACCATAACTGTAACCCCTAATGAGCTATTATCAGCCACACCGACCTTAACCATAAAAGATACTGCCAATGCAACCATTACAACAACGATTGTCAGTTTCTTAAATAGCACATACACCTATCAGGCAACTATAACCTTTGACTGTGCAGATGGAACAGCGACGATTATCGCAAATGGGATTGACTTGGCAGAAAATCCCGGAAGTACCACCAAAACATTCCAGATAAGCATCCCAAGAAAACTTGAGGTAGCCACCGGAACCTTACAGACGGCAACAGTAACCACTACCCTTACACCATTTACAGTAAAACTCATGGATAGTTTGAGTAGACCGATCCATGGACATATGATTGAGTGGGAAATAGTTTCTGCACCAGCCACAGCTACTGTATCCTCTACCATAACCACCACCAATCTCAATGGCACAACCGCAGTCAATTTTACCCTTGGCACAATGAGCGGGACATATACGATAATTGCAAAAACAGATGGGTTAATAGCAACATTTACCGCAACAGCAATTACAGACATATTGCACCATATCAATATTTCCCCCGCTTCACCATCTATCACCGTCAATCAACCATTCCCATTTATTGCCACTGGTTATGACCAGCACGGTAATGAGATTACAGGATTAAGCTACACATGGACAACAGCAGGAGCAATTGGCACATTAACCACATCACCAGCAGGTACTTCTGCTACATTACAAACACCATCTACCCCTGGCACAGGCACAATCTCTGCCGCTACTTTGACTATTACAGGCTCTACTACGGTGATGGTTGTTTTTGGTGAACTGAAAAGCGTAACGATTACCCCAGTAACTTCAACCGTAGAAGTGCTGGGTACTCAATCCTTCACTGCTCAAGCGTTTAATCAGTTCAACTTCCCAATGGGTGCTACCTACACATGGACACTTAACCCTGCAAGCATAGGATTGCTCAATACAACCATTGGTCAGACAGTTGTATTTACTGCCACGAAGACAGGGACAGTGAATTTACAGGTAATAGCGGTTTTTGGAACACGCACAGCCACTGCAACCATAACGATTACCGTAGTCAACGGTGTGGTACACCGCATCGATATTACCCCAGCAACGGCTGCTATTGAGGCAAGAGGAACGACCTCCTTTGCCGCCAAAGCGTTTAATCAGCATGGATACGAACTAACCGAGATTACCCGGTTTAACTGGCAAATAGAAGGAACTGGAACGATAATCGGCAATTCGGGTAAACAGATAGTATTGCAAACTAACGATGTTGTGGGAACGCTGACACTAACTGCCTCGACAAGTACGGTTACAGGCATAACAACGGTTGCAGTAACTCACGGCAGTGTTAGTGTGGTCAGCGTGAATCCTGCTGCCGCAGATGTTCAGGTGATGGGCAGCAGAACATTTACCGCATCTG